>CAXTJW010000289.1:0-5246 GCA_964244305.1 uncultured Acetobacteraceae bacterium | reverse complement strand
CCTCGGCATGCGTCTCGACCGCCGGGTTCCACCAGCGGTCGAAGTGGAACACCACCGAGGCCGTCGTCAAGTTCAGCCCCACGCCGCCTGCTCGCAGCGACGCCACCAGCACCCGCCGGCCCGGGTCGGAGGCGAACTGCGCCACCGCTTCGTCGCGGGCGGCGGCGGACATACCGCCCGTCAGCAGCAGCGGATCGAGCGGCTTGATCGCGCGGGCGATGGCCTCGGCACCGAACGGGGCGGCGACGAACTGGCTGAACACCAGCGCCTTCTCGCCCACTTCCGAGACCTCGCGCAGCCGGCGGCGCAGGTCGTCGAGCTTGGCCGAGACGCCGGTGCGCGGGCAGGCGTTGCAGATCTGCTTCAGCCGAAGGATCAGCTCCAGCACATGCGTCACCCGCAGCTCCGCCCCCAGCGCGCGCAGCCACACCAGGCCCTCGTGATGGGCGATATTGTAGGCGGCACGCTGGACCGGCAGCAGCTCGGGCGCGAGTTCGAATACGGTTTTGGGCGGCAGGTCGGGCAGCACGTCGGCCCGGCGGCGGCGCAACTGCACGACGGACAGGGCGCGGCGCAGCCCGGCGACCATCGTGTCCGGGTCGTAGAGCCCGGGCGCCACAAAATCGAGGATCGAGACCGCGTCGTCGGGGCGGTTTTCGAGCGGCGTGCCGGTCAGCGCCCAGGCGCGTTGCCGGGGCAGCGCCTTGACGGTGGCGGCGATGAAGGTATGGGCGTTCTTGATCCGCTGCGCCTCGTCGGCCACCACGACCTGCCACATCCGGCGCTTCGGGCCATAGGGGGCGGGTAGCGCCATGTCGCTGCGCAGCGTGTCGAAGCCGGTCAGGTAAACCTGGGCCTGCGCCCGCCAGCGTTGGCGACGCTCCTCGCGCGGGCCGATGCAGGTAGACAGCGCCAGCTCCGGCGCCCACTCGCGCAACTGCCGACGCCATTGCAGCACCAGCCCGGCCGGCACCAGGATCAGCGCCGGTCCAGGCGCGCCGCC
This sequence comes from uncultured Acetobacteraceae bacterium, assembly GCA_964244305.1. Taxonomy (GTDB): domain Bacteria; phylum Pseudomonadota; class Alphaproteobacteria; order Acetobacterales; family Acetobacteraceae; genus CAHJXG01. Next base: position 4,243 of record CAXTJW010000289.1, on the reverse strand, counting down.
CCGCAGCAGCACGCGCAAGGCGCCGATCGCCTGGATGGTCTTGCCCAGGCCCATTTCGTCCGCCAGCAACACGCCTGGCGCCTCCAGAAGCCGGGCGATGCCGGCCTGCTGGTAGGGCGGCAGCGGCGAGCGCCAGGCGAATCCCCAAGGTTGGCGCACTGCTAGTTGGGAACTGGGCACGACGAGCTGCATCGGCCGCTACGCCTCCTCCCCGCTACGCCTCATCGTTGTCCAGTGCGCTCGGCTCCGCCATGGCGGCGTTCTCGGTGTAGTCGCTGGCGATGCTGCCGGAGATCAGCAGCACGTCGGCGCCGTCCAGCCGACGCAGATCCCACTGGGTAATCCAGCCCTTGATGTACTGCCGCATGGTGCGCGAGCTGGTGCGCTCGGCGGGCGGCAGCGGCGGCGCGGGCCAGGCATAGGCGTCGCTGTAGAGGCGCTGGACCTTGCCATGGCAGGTGGCGAGATCGTCCAGCGTGGGCGGCAGCAGCCGATGCTGCAATACCGTGCGCTCGATATGGCGGATGCCGGCCAGCGCCAGTGCGGCCTCGGCGTCGCGGCCCTTCAGCGCCAGCCGTTCCGGCAACTTCTCGCTGTCGAGCCGCGCGTTGATGACCGCGGTGGCGAAGTCGTCGGTGATGGCGTAGGCCGCGACGATGCCGGGAAAGCGGCGCGCACCCTCCAGGCCGAGCCACGCGCCGAGCCACGCATAGGACAACGCGCGCTGCAGCGGCGTGTAGCGGCCGATCAGCTCCAGCTCGTCGAGCAGGATGCACCAGCCGGAGTAGCCGGCGGCGCGGAACAGCAGCGGCACGAATCGGGTGAGCTGTTCCGTCATCTCGGCGGCAGCGACCAGCTTCAGCGGGAACATCTTGCCGGCACCCGCCGCGGTGAGCGCTTGGCGGATGGCGGGCGCGCTCACCTTGGCGCCGGTCCACAGGCGGGCGATGCGGCGCAGCATCTCCGGCGTGGTGGCGGCGCGGCGCAGCAGGAACAGGCAGGCGGCAAAGATCGGCGCGAAACCGGCCGCGGGCGTGCTGACGGCAGCCTCCAGCGCATCCAGTGCCTCGGGCCGCTCGCGCAGGGCGGCGACGCAGGCGGCGGCCGGGTCATCCGGACGGTCCGGCAACGCAGCGCCGCGCAGGGCGGCGGCGAGCACGTGGCCGGGATGCGATAGCGGGGTCTCCTTGCTGATGACGACCCGGCTGACGACGAAACCCTGCTGCCGCGCCACCTCGGCCAAATAGCCGAGCATGTGCGACTTGCCAGTGCCGAAGCCGCCGGCGAGGCCAATTCCGGACGCTGCGCCGGCCCCGCTCCAGGCCACTCCCAATGCCGCCTCGAAGGCGTGCTCGATGCTGGTTTGCTCGGTGCCCATCTGACGGATGGCGGCCCGGTTGGGCACCCCGGCCCGCAGCGCCTCGATTGCCGTGCGCGCCTCGATCGTCATAAGGCGGGCGTCAAGCGGCAAGCCAGACCAGCGGCGCCACCGGGTTCTGCCGGTCGCCGGGGCGCACGTCGGGCCATACCCGCATCTGCAAGGCCGCGTATTGGCTCAGCGCGCGGCGGGGATCACCGGTGGCGAGCGCCGCGTCGGCCAGCACCGCCACGAACAGGCCCGGCAGGTGCTCGGCGTCGTCAATGATCTCCCGCAGCACCTCGTAGGCGTCCATCACCGCCGCCGGCGAGTAGCGCAGCACGCCCTCGGCCGCTGCAGTGCGCGAGAGCTGCCGCACGTCCAGCACCACCAACAGCCCGGCGGCGCCCGTCTTGCGCGCGAAATGGCACAGCGAGGCCAGCATGGCCCGCGCGTTGGTGCGGGTAATGCGGACGGAGATGTCGGCGGTGCGCAGCAAGGCGGCCGGCACCTTCTCCCCGCATAGCCACTGCATCACCGGCCCGGCCATCTCGCCGCCGTCCGGCTCGAGCCGGGACAGGCAGAGCCGCAGCAGGGCGGCGCGGAAATCCTGTGCGAGCCGCCGGTCGTCCCACAAATCGGCAGTCAGCCACTGGTCACGCTGGCGGGTCAGCAGGCTGGGCGCCACGGCAAAGGCGGTGGCCAGCTCGGGCATCGCCATCTCGGCACCCGGCCGTGGCCAGGAATAGGCATTGGCGGCGAACAGGCGCTCCAAATAGCGCTGCAGCAGGCTGTCCCAGGGCAGCGCGCGGGCAATGGCGAAGAACAGCTCGTGCATCATGTGGATGCGGGTGCGCCCGGCGTCGACATGCACCGTCAGCATGGCGAGCGCCTGCCCCATGCCGATGAGCCGGTCCGTCACCGGGCCGAAAGCCGGATCGTCCAGAATGGCGATCTTCACCGACGCGCCACCCGCCGGCACGAAGCTGGACAAGTACTCGCGCTCGACGACCGACCGCCACTCAGCGAGCGGCAGCGGCTTGGTCGTCAGCACGTCCATGGGACGGCTCCAGGATGAAGCGGATGGCGTAGTAGTCGTGCTGTTCGCCGGCTTCGTCGAACAACGTCAACCGCTTGCCGCCCTTGCGCCCGGTGGAGCCGCCGAGCTCGAAGCGGTGCCCCTGGCTGCTGGTGGCGTCGGGCTGCCGGTCGAGGCGCAGCAGGTCAGTGACGAACTCCTCCTGTGGGTAGTCGGCGGCGGCGGCGGGCAGCACGGTCAGCTGGTCGTGCAGCTCGGCCAAGGCGACGAGCGGGCCTTGGCCGGGCCGGTTGGGGCGCCATTCGGCGTCCTCGGCGCGCGCCTTGCTTTCGTACAGCAGGAACAGGCGGTCGAGGAATTGCCGGGCGTTGAACCGCTCCGGCCGTTGCTGCAGCGCTTTGAGTTGCGCGGCGAGGAAGCTGGGCCGGATGCGCCGCTCCAGCTTGCGCCCGACCCGCACGCCCTGGGCGCGTCCGTCGAGCCGCAGCGCCACGGGGTAGGCGGTCACGCGGCCGTCGCGCCGCACCAGCACGACGCCGGCAGCCTTGGCGGCTGCGGCTAGTTCGTCCAGCCATGCGCCGCTGGCGAAGGCCTCGGCGACGTCGTAGCTGAGCGCTGCGGCGGCGTTGGCGAACGGCTCGCTGGTTCGCGCGGCGTCGGCCTGGGCGGCGGCGATGGCGGCAGGCAGGCTGGCGACGTTCCCCTCGCGGGCGGCGCAGCGCAGGCGACGAGCGGCCTTGAGCAGGGCGGCGGCTTGCTTCTCGGCGTCAGTCAGGTACGTGTCGAGCGCGGCGAGGGTGTCTTCCAGGCCGCGGGCGAGTTGGAGGGAGGCGGAGGGATCAGCGTCCATAGCCAGTAAGTCTATGGAGTTGAACCAAGTGGAGCAAGCAGGCCCGACCCGATTAGGTATCGGGGTGCCTGATCGTTGGCCGAGACCGTCGTTGCACAAGCGGTGGGGCAGCAAACTCCGCCAGCCGCGCACGCGGGCATGAGGCCGATTGCATGTGGTTTTTGCGTCAGAGACAGGAGCTAATAGGCTTGTCTACCGTTTAGCCTGTTGCCGGGCCCGTGCCGGTCCGGATCATCAGTAGAATGACGGTTGCCGTTTCCACCTCGCTGAACCGACCCGGGATCGGCGCGCGGGTGTGCCATGACGTGAAACCGCGCCGCGGGTCTCAGGGCGGTTACAATAGACCGCGCGGCCCGGTGCTCATAACGTCGTGCCCTGGCCATGGTGAGCCCTGGAGCAGTCGTGATGTCCCAGATGGGTCGGTGAAGGCGCGGGGAGCCCCGTGCTGATCGGCTACCTAAAGGGCCGAACCGCCGACAAGGACGCCCTGGCTGCGCAGCGGAGGACACTGGTCGACGCAGGCTGCGGGCGGATCGTCGAGGAACTGTTCCCCAAACGCGGCGGCGAGCAGACCGAACTGCGTCGTGTGCTCGACAATCTGCAGGCAGGAGATGTTGTGGTCGTGCCGGAGCTGGGCAGCCTGGGCCGGTCCCTGCCCGAGGTGGCGCACGACGTCGAGCAGATTGCTACGGCCGGTGCGAGCCTGCGCAGCCTGACGGAGGGGATCGATACGGCAGGGCCGGAAGGCCAAGTGGCGCTGGGCGTGATCGGCAGCCTCATCGGTCTGGCTCAGGGCACCATGCGCGGCCAGGGCAGATTCCGGCCTGCTGTCCAGCCGGCCCGCGGCCGCAAGGCCGGGCTGTCCTCGCGGCGACCAGCCCGGGCGAGAGGATCGCCGGCGTGCTGCCCCCCTCGGCATTGGACGAGCGCTTGGCCATCGTGGGCACCTCGGGATCAGGCAAGACCTACGCCGCCAAGGGCCTGGTCGAGCGGCTGA
>CAXTJW010000288.1:0-5267 GCA_964244305.1 uncultured Acetobacteraceae bacterium | reverse complement strand
TCCATCGCCAGCATGTTGCGATACATCATCGTGGTCGGCTTGACGAAGCTCTCGCTGACCGACAGCGCCGGCAGCTCGACCGGGAAGCCGCCGGCCATCAGCACGCCGCGCTTCACGTCGTCGACCCGGCTCTTGAAGTGGGCGTGGCAGGGCTGCAGGTCGGACCAGGTGTTGACGATGGCAATCACCGGCTTGCCCGTCCATTCCTCGGGCGCGTAGCCCATCTGCATGGCGCGGCTGCGATGGCCAAATGATCGCAGGTCAGCCGGACCGAACCAGCGGGCGCTGCGCAGCCCGGCGGCAGTCTTGCGCCTGGTCAGGGGTTCGGCCGGGATGGGGCCAGGCTCCAGTTCGGCCGGGGCTGTCGGGAGGTCGTTGGCCATGGTGTTTGATCCCTATCTTGCTGGCTCACGTCCCACAGTATAGCCGTCAGATCGCGGCGGAGCGTTTGAGATATATCGGCCCCGCTGCGCCCTACGCGCGGGCTGCACGATGGTGGCGGCCGGGAGAAACAGGGGCATGCTCAAGAAACAGGATAGGGGTCCACTCGGGCACGCCGGGCGATGGGCCACGCCTTCCGCTGCGTGGTGCCGCAGCGGAAGGGCAAGTTGCTAGCCGTATGGGTTCAGTAAGCCCCGCCTACGCTGGTTGGCGCACGGGTCGGCGCCACGCCGTTGGGGCCGATGGCCAAATCGGGGACAGCGCCCGTCGCGCGCTGCCCGCCGCCGTTCGACGACGTGACGCCGCTCACAAGCTTCGGATCGATCGCCGGGCGTTGGTCGCCGCAGGCGCTTACGGCAAGGCAAATCGCGGCGGTGGCAATAATGGTGCGTAGCATTGTGCTTTCTCCCTTTAATAAGGAGTTAACGCTTACTGCTCCGCTGTGTTCCCGCCCGCGAAGTACTTTCGCCGCGGAATTCACCGTCTCGTTGACAGCCATGCGTTGTATGCAGGCTCAATGGAAGCTCGGCAGGCCAGGTGATCCGAAAGTGCAACTTGCACAGGACAAGGCCGCTGATGGCCGCTAGCATGTTCGGGGCCGCTACCATGCTGGGAGAGGAAACATCATGAAGATCAAAGCGGCGGTCCTGGACCGCATGGGCGCCGAGCCGCCCTACGCCGTAAGCAAGCCGCTACGCATCGCGACCGTCGAGCTGGACGGACCGGGCCGGGGCGAGATCCTGGTGCGGATCGGCGCGGCCGGGCTGTGCCACTCGGACCTTTCGGTCATCAATGGCGACCGTCCGCGGCCGATGCCGATGGCGCTGGGTCACGAATCGGCGGGTGTGGTCGAGGCGGTGGGCGAGGACGTGCCGGACCTCGTGCCCGGAGACCACGTCGTGATGGTGTTCATGCCGTCCTGCGGCCATTGCCTGCCCTGCGCCGAGGGCCGCCCGGCGCTGTGCGAACCCGGCGCCGCCGCAAACGGGGCCGGGACCCTGCTCTCCGGGGCGCGCCGGCTGCACTGCGACGGCGTGGACCTCAACCATCACCTGGGTGTATCCGGATTTGCCGAATACGCGGTCGTCTCGCGCCGCAGCGTCGTGAAGATCGACCGCGACCTGCCGCTCGATGAGGCCGCACTGTTCGGCTGCGCGGTGCTGACGGGGGTGGGCGCCGTGGTGAACACGGCCGGGCTGCGACCGGGACAGACGGCGGCGGTAATCGGGCTGGGCGGCGTCGGCCTCGCCTCCGTGCTCGGCGCGATCGCCTCGGGTGCCCGCCAGGTGGTCGCGATCGACCTGTCGGACGATAAGCTCGGCCTCGCCCGGCAGATTGGCGCGACCGACACCGTGAATGCCCGCGACGCGGACGCGGCCGAGCAGGTCCGCGAGCTCACCCGTGGCGGCGTCGACTTTGCCTTCGAAATGGCGGGCGCCGTGCGGGCGATGGAGCTTGCCTACAGGATTACCCGGCGCGGCGGCACGACGGTAACGGCAGGGCTGCCGCCGCCCGGCGCCAACCTGCCGCTGCCGCTGGTGCAGCTCGTCGCCGAGGAACGCACGGTGAAGGGCAGCTACATCGGCACCTGCGTGCCGACGCGCGACATGCCGCGTTACATCGCGCTGTATCGCGCCGGACGGCTGCCGGTGGACCGGCTGATGAGCGGCAAGCTGCAATTGGAAGCGATCAACGAAGGCTTCGACCGCCTGCACGAGGGCAAGGCCGTGCGCCAAGTGATCGAGTTCGCGCAATGAGCCAAGTCAGCACACGCCCTTCCAGCGGGCTCCGGCGACGGTCGTGACCGATTTTTCCAAGGCGTTCACCGACTTCTGGGCCATGCAAGGCCAAGCGTGGCTAAAAACCCAGGAGCACGCCGCCAAGACGATGGCCGAAGGCATGCAGGCCATGACGGCGAACGCGTTCCCGGCGCTGCCCAACATGCCGGCTGACCTGTCCGCCAGCATGGCCGACCTGTCGCGCGCCAGCCAGTCGCTCACCGAGCTGTGGTCCGCCGCCACGTCGAGCTTCGGCACGCACGGTGATGCGATCACCGGGTCAGGATCGCCCGCTGCCGCAGGTGCGCCACCCGCGGATCGAGACACGGCGGCCGAGACGAGCCTGCGCAGCATGCTAGACCCGCAAACCTGGTTGACCGGCATGGGCGAGATCGATGGCGCGCTGCTGGGCCGCCTGGCCGAGGGACCACGCTTCGCCGACCTCTGGGACGTCGAGCGCCGGTACGCCCGGGTCATGCATGCCTGGGTCGACGTGCGCCGCCGGCGCATCGAACATAATGCCGTATTGCTGGAGGCATGGATGCAGGCGAGCCGCCATTTCAGCGAGAAGCTGGCCGGCCAGGCCAGCGCCGATGGCAAGACGCCGGACGCCACGGCCGCCCTGGCGCTGTGGACGGAGACGGCCAACGGGCGGCTGCTGGAGACGCAACGCTCGGAGCAGTTCCTTATGACGCAGAGGGCGATGGTCCGCGCCAGCACGGAGCTCAATTTGGCGCAGCAGGAGCTGGTCGAGCATTTTGGCCGCCAGTATGGCTTCCCGACCCGCACCGAGCTGGACGATGTGCACCGCAGCCTTACCGAGCTGCGCCGCGAGCTGCGGACAATGCAGCGGCAACGGCGTTCGGCGGAGGCCTCCGTCGCCGGGGCACAGACGACGCCCGAGCCGCAGGCAGCAGCCAAGCCGCGGATGGCCCCGCCCCGCCGCCCGGCAACGCCACGGAAAGGCGTGCATTGATGGCGGGGAACGCCACGAGCCTGGTGGGCGCGCTGTCGGATGCGGCGCAGCTCGGAGCCAAGATGCTGACGGGCGGCGAGATGCTGACCCGCCTGCGCGACGCCGATGTGGAGATTGCCACGACGCCCAAGGACCTGGTGTGGACCCAGGACAAGGTCAGCCTGTTCCACTACCGCCCGCTCGCCGAGAAGCGGATCGGCGTCCCCGTGCTGCTCTGCTACGGGCTGGTCGGCCGCTGGACGATGACGGACCTGCAGGAGGACCGCTCGCTGGTCCGCAACATGCTGAACCTGGGCATCGACCTCTATGTCGTGGACTGGGGCAACCCGTCGCGCGCCGACCGTTACCTGACGCTCGAGGACTACATCCTCGGCTACCTCGACGGCTGTGTCGCCGAGATCGCCCGGCGTGCCGGGGTGGCGAAGGTCAACCTGCTCGGCGTCTGCGAGGGCGGCGTGTTCACCACCGCCTACGCCGCGCTGGAGCCGAAGCGGGTCAACACGCTGGCGCTCACCATCACGCCGATCGATTTCCACGCCGACATGGCCGAGAACCGGCCCGGCCACGGCTTCCTCAACCTATGGACCCGCTCGCTCACGCCGGAGGACGTCGACCGGCTGATCGAGGCGCACGGCAACCTGCCGGGCCAGTTCATGGGCGCGGTGTTCAACCAGATGTCGCCGATGCGCAGCGTGTTGAAGTACAACCTCGACATGCTGGAGGTGGTGGAGGACGAAAAGAAGCTGCTGAACTGGCTGCGCATGGAGAAATGGATCGCCGACCGTCCGGACCATCCGGGCGAGGCGGCGAAGCAGTGGCTGAAGGACCTGTATCAGCAGAACAAGCTGGTGCGGAACGAGTGGGAGCTGGATGGCCGCCGGGTCGACCTGGGCAAGATCACCATGCCGGTGCTGAACGTGTTCGCGCTGGACGATCATATCATTCCGCCCGCGACATCTCGCGCGATCGGGCCGAAGCTCGGCACGTCGGATTACACCGAGCTGGCGCTGCCCGGCGGGCATGTCGGAGTGTTCGTCGGCGGCCGGTCGCAGAAGCTGTTCGCGCCGGCCGTCGCGTCGTTCCTGGAGAAGCACGATCTAATGACTTGATAGAGGGCCTACGCACAAAAGGGGCAGCCATGAAGAACAAGATCGTCACCACGGCCGAGGCGGCCGCCGTCATCCGGGACGGCGACACGGTTTCGGTATCGGGCTTCGTCGGCATCGGCACGCCGGACGAGCTTCTGGTGGCGATCGAGCGGCGGTTCCTGGACGCGGGCGCGCCAAATGGGCTGACGCTGGTGTTCGCGGCGGCGCCAGGCGACAGCAAGGATCGCGGGCTCAACCGCCTGGCGCATTCGGGCCTGGTGCGCCGCGCGGTCGGCGGGCACTGGGCCCTGGTGCCCAAGCTCGCACGGATGGCGGTCGACAACGAGATTGAGGCTTATAACCTGCCGCTCGGCTGCATCGCCCAGCTTTACCGCGACATCGCGGCGCGGCGGCCCGGGCTGCTGTCGCGGGTGGGACTGCGCACCTTCGTCGACCCGCGGCTCGGCGGCGGCAAGATCAACGAGCGCACCACCGAGGACCTGGTGTCGGTGATCGCGGTCGAGGGCGTCGATTACCTGCTTTACAAGGCGTTTCCGATCCACGTGGCGCTGATCCGCGGCACCACGGCGGACACGGCGGGCAACATGACCATGGAGCGCGAGGCGCTCACGCTCGACGTGCTGCCGGCAGCGATGGCGGCGAAGAATTCCGGCGGATTGGTCATCGCCCAGGTCGAGCGCATCGCGCAGGAGGGCACGCTCGACTCCCGCCGCGTGCAGGTGCCGGGAGTATTGGTGGACTGCGTCGTGGTCGCCAAGCCGGAGAACCACCGGCAGACCTATGGGACCCAGCACAGCGGCGCGCTGTCCGGGCAGATGCGCGTGCCGATGGATCGGATTGCGCCGCTGCCGCTCGACGAGCGCAAGGTGATCGCGCGCCGGGCTGCGCTGGAGTTGCCGCTCGGCGGTGTCGTGAACCTCGGCATCGGCATGCCGGAGGGCGTGGCGGCGGTGGCGGCGGAGG
>CAXTJW010000287.1:0-5270 GCA_964244305.1 uncultured Acetobacteraceae bacterium | reverse complement strand
CGCTCTCGCTGTTCGACAGCACCGCCCTGTCCGGCGGCCTCACCCTCGACGGCCCAATCGGCGGGCTGCGCTACCGCGAGCCGGACGGGGACGGCACCGAGGACGCCTCGCCCGCGCCCGAGCCGGCCCGCGTTCCGGCACGCAACTGGCGGCTGTCCGGCGACCGCGCCCTGGCGCATGGCTGGAAGGCGCGCGCGGTCGACAACGTGGCCGCGATCCGCCTGGCGCACGCCATTCGGGCCGACGACCGCCACGCCACGGCCGAGGAGCAGGAGGTGCTGTCGCGCTTCACCGGCTTCGGCGCGTCCGAGCTGGCCCAGAGCCTGTTCCGCCGACCCGGCGAGGCGTTCCGGCCCGGCTGGGAGGACCTCGGCACCGAGCTGGAGCAGCTGGTGACACCCGAGCAGATGGCCGGGCTCGCCAGGGCCACCCAGTATGCCCACTACACGCCGGAATACATCGTGCGCGCCATCTGGGGTGCGGTGACCCGCATGGGCTTTGCCGGCGGCACCGTGCTGGAGCCGGGCTGCGGCACCGGGCTGTTCCTGGCGCTGATGCCCGAGGCGCTGGTGGGCAAGACGGCGTTCACCGCGATCGAGATGGACCCGTGCACGGCGACGATCGCGACGCTGCTGCACCCCGACGCCTGGGTGCGCAACGAGGACTTCACCAAGGCGCGCATTGCCGAGACGTTCGAGCTCGTGATCGGCAACCCGCCGTTCTCCGACCGCACGGTGCGGGCCGACGACCCCGCAGGCAAGCTCGGCCTGTGCCTGCACGACTACTTCATCGCGCGCAGCATCGAGCGGCTGAAGCCGGGCGGCCTCGCGGCCTTTGTCACCAGCCGCTACACCATGGACAAGTCCAGTCCGACAGCCCGCGCGCATATCGCAGCGATGGCCGACCTGGTGGGTGCTGTACGGCTGCCGCAGGCGAGCATGCTGGCCGCCTCCGGCACCGAGGTCGTGGTCGACGTGCTGTTCTTCCAGAAGCGCGCGCCGGGTGTTCCCGCCAACGGGGTCGAGTGGGACAGCCTGACCGAGGCGGTGCCGGAGGAGGGCGGCGAGCCGGCGCTCTACGTGAACCGCTACTTCACCGACAATCCCGTCATGGTTTTCGGCGCGCACGGCCGCACCAGGGGGCCGTTCGGCCCCGTCTACACCTGCCGCGGCAGCACCGGCGGCAACCTGCAGCTCACGCTGGAGAGCGTGCTGGCCCGCTGCCCCGAGGGCATCCACACGCCCCCGGACGCCCCGGTCGCACGCCGTCCCGAGGCAGCCCGCGTGAGGGTCGGCACTGCCGCCGAGGGCGCCACGATCAAGGAGGGCAGCTACCTCGTGCTCGACCATCAGCTCGTGCAGGTAGTGAACGGCACGCCGGTCCCGGTGCCGGTTCGCAGCGGCAAGGACGGCGAGGGGATCCCGGCCAAGCACGCTCGCATCCTGCGCGCGCTGATCCCGGTGCGCGACTGGGTGCGCGCCGTGCTGCGGGCGCAGGAGGCGAACGAGCCGTGGACCAGCGCGCAGCTGCGGCTGCGGGTCGCCTACAACACGTTCAAGCGCAACTTCGGCGCGATCAACCTCGCCAGCCTCTCCTGCTCGACCGATCCGAAGACAGGCGAGGAGCGTGAGACGGTGCGCCGGCCCAACCTGCAGCCGTTCCTCGACGACCCCGACTGCTGGCTGGTGTCGTCGATCGAGCAGTATGACGAGGACAGCGGCACCGCCAAGCCCGGGCCGATCTTCACCGAGCGGGTGATCCATCCTCCGGCCGCCCCGCTGGTCGTCACCGCCGGCGACGCGCTGGCGGTGACGCTGCACGAGGTCGGCCACGTCGACCTCGACCGCGTGGCCGAGCTGCTCGGCCGCACCCGCGACGAGGTGGTGGCCGAGCTCGGCGAGGCGGTGTTCCTCAACCCGGCGCTCAGCATCGGCGACACCGAGCAGTGGGAAACCGCCGACGCCTATCTGTCCGGGCCGGTGCGGACCAAGCTGGCGGCAGCGGAGGCGTCGGCCGCACTCGACCCCTGCTTCGAGCGCAACATCGCGGCGCTGCGGCGCGTGCAGCCCGAGGACCTGAAACCGTCCGATATCAGCGCACGCCTGGGCGGCCCGTGGATCCCCGGCGACGTCGTCGAGGCATTCTCGGCCGAAGTGATCGGCGTGCGCACCACGGTGCGCCACACCGTGCAGGTCGCGGTATGGTCGCTCGACCTCAGCCGCTTCGACGGCGCGGCATCGGCCACGTCGGAGTGGGGCACGGTGCGGCGGCACGCCGGCCTGCTGCTGTCCGACGCGCTGAACAGCTCGCTGCCGCAGATCTGGGACACGGTGATCGTGGACGGCGCCGAGAAGCGCGAGCTGAACGAAAAGGAGACCGAGGCGGCCAAGGAGAAGCTGGCCAAGATTAAGCAGGCGTTCGAGCACTGGGTCTGGACCGAACCAGGCCGCACCGACCGGCTCGCCAGGATCTACAACGACAAGTTCAACAACCTGGTGCCGCGGGCGTTCGACGGCTCGCACCTGCAGCTGCCGGGCGCCAGCAGCGCGGTCAGCCTGCGCGCGCCGCAGAAGCGGGTGATCTGGCGCATCATCGCAGCCGGCGGCACCTACATCGCCCACGCGGTCGGCGCCGGCAAGACGTTCAGCATGGCGGCCGCGATCATGGAGCAGAAGCGCCTCGCCTTGATCAGCAAGGCCATGATGGTCGTCCCCGGCCACTGCCTGGCGCAGGCGTCCCGCGAGTTCCTGCTGCTCTACCCGAACGCCCGCATCCTGGTCGCCGACGAGCAGAACTTCGCCAGGGACAAGCGGGCCCGTTTCCTGGCGCGAGCGGCGACGGAGAGCTGGGACTGCATCATCATCACGCACTCGGCGTTCAAGTTCATCGCCGCCCCGGCCTGGTTCGAGCAGGGCATGGTCGCCGAGCAGGTGCAGGCGTACGAGGACCTGCTGCTGAAGGTGTCGGGCGACGACCGCCTGACCCGCAAGCGCATCGAGCACGCCAAGGAGCTGCTGGTGGCCAAGCTGGAGGCGCTCGCCACCGCCAAGGACGACATGCTGACCATCGCCGAGATCGGCGTCGACCAGATCGTCGTCGACGAGGCGCAGGAGTTCAGGAAGCTCTCGTTCCCGACCAACATGAGCGGCTTGAAGGGCGTCGACCCGAACGGGTCGCAGCGCGCGTGGGACCTCTACGTCAAGTCGCGCTTCATCGCGCGGAGCAACCCCGCCCGGCCGTTGATCCTGGCCTCGGGCACGCCGTTGACCAACACGTTGGGAGAGATGTTCAGCCTGCAGAGGTTCATGCAGCCGGACGCGCTGGAGGAGCGCGGCATCCACCAGTTCGACGCCTGGGCCAGCCTGTTCGGCGACATCCGCACCGAGCTCGAATTGCAGCCGTCTGGCCGCTACAAGCCGGTCACGCGCTTCGCCGAGTTCGTGAACGTGCCCGAGTTGATCGCGATGTTCCGAACTATCGCCGACGTCGTGCTGAAGGACGACCTGCGCGCCTTTATGCGGCTGCCAACGGTGTCGGGGGCCAAGCGCCAGATCGTCACCGCTCCGGCGAGCGCCGCGTTCCGCGGCTACCAGCGCGTGCTCGACGAGCGGATCAAGGCCATCGAGGAGCGCAAGCGCCCGCCCGAGCCGGGCGACGACATCCTGCTCTCGGTCATCACCGACGGGCGGCACGCCGCCATCGACCTGCGCTTCGTGCTGGACGGCATGGGCGACGAGCCGGACAACAAGCTGAACAAGCTGATCGCCAACGTACACCGCATCTGGCTGGACACGTCGGAGCGGCGCTACGTGCAGCCGAACGGCGAACCGTATCCGCTGCCGGGCGCCGCGCAGATGGTGTTCTCCGACCTCGGCACGCTTGCCGTCGAGGCGACGCGGGGCTTCTCGGCCTATCGCTGGATCAAGAGCGAGCTGGTGCGCCTCGGGGTCCCGGCGGCCGAGATCGCCTTCATGCAGGAGTTCAAGAAGAGCGCGGCCAAGCAGAAGCTGTTCAACGAGGTGAACAGCGGCAAGATCCGCGTGCTGATCGGCTCGTCGGAGACCATGGGCACCGGCGTCAACGCCCAGCAGCGGCTGGCCGCATTGCACCACCTGGATGTGCCGTGGCTGCCGAGCCAGATCGAGCAGCGCGAGGGGCGCATCGAGCGCCAGGGCAACCAGAACGAGGAGATCGGGCTGTTTGCCTATGCGACGCTCGGCAGCGTCGACGCCACGTCGTGGCAGTTGCTGGAGCGCAAGGCGCGGTTCATCGCCGCAGCGCTGGCCGGCGACCGCTCGATCCGTCGCCTGGAAGACCTGGGATCGCAGGCCAACCAGTTCGCCATGGCAAAGGCGCTTGCCTCGGGCGACCCACGCCTGATGCAGAAGGCCGGGCTGGAAGCCGAGCTCGCCCGGCTGCGCCGGCTGCGGGCCGCGCACTTCGACGATCAGCTCGCGGTGCGGCGGACGATCGCCGACGCACACGCCATGACGGCGTCGTCGCGCACGCGCTGCGAGCAGATCAAGGCCGATCTGCTGCTGCGCACGCCGACGCGCGGCGACCTGTTTACCATGGAGGTCGGCGGCAAGCAGACCGGCGAGCGCCGCCTGGCCGGCGCCTCGCTCTTGAGCCGCATCCGCATCCTGGCCAAGGAGCGCGAGGTGGGGAAGTGGACGCTGGCGCAGGTCGGCGGCTTTGCCGTGAAGGCGCAGGGCCGGAGCTGGGGCGCCATCGCCGGCTACACGCTCGACGTGTGGCTCGACCGCACGGGGTTCGAGCAGACCGTCGAGATCGACGACGAGCTGACGCCGCTCGGGCTGATCGCCCGGCTCGAGTACAACCTCGACCGCTTCGAAATCGACCTGACCACGCACCGGCGGCGCATCGCCGAGGCGGAGGCACAGGTGTCCAGCTACACGCGCCGGCTCGGCGAGCCCTTCTCCTACGAAGCCGAGCTCGACAGCAAGCAGGCCGAACTCGACGCCATCGAGGCCGACCTCGCCGCGACGCCGAAGGCCGGCAGCGATAACCCGCCCAGCAAACCCGACAGGCAGGCTGACCAGTCCAACGCGGCCTGACTGCGGCGCGACCCAACCCATCGTTTCCCGGATGCCCCGGCACAGCCGTCCTTCCTGACGGGACGGCCAACGACCGGAGTGGGGACGGAAGGGCGGGGAGGGCAGGGCAGGAACCATCGAACGTGGAAACAAGGAGGCGCTCCCGCATGCCCGGGATCGCGCCGCAAGGGATCGGCCTGCGGCCTCGCGCCA
>CAXTJW010000286.1:0-5271 GCA_964244305.1 uncultured Acetobacteraceae bacterium | reverse complement strand
CGCCGCCCGCGCCGACCCAGCGCTGGTCGTGGTCGCCCGGACCAGCGCCCTCGAGCTGACGGGAGTGGATGACGCGGCCGCGCGGGTCCGTGCCTATGCCGCGCTGGGGGCCGATGCGATTTTCCTGACGGGCGTGCAGGACGTGGCGCACCTGGAGGCCATCGCGACGGTGACCGACCTGCCTTTGATTATCTCCGGCACGAACCCGGCCGGCCACGCGGCGCGGAGCGTGCGCATCAGCCTGCAGGGGCATCAGCCGATCATGGCGGCGGTCCAGGCCACCTACGCGACATTAAGGGCGCTGCGGGAAGGCGTGCCTCTCGCAGCGTTGCCTGGCCTGCCGCCAACGGCGACGATGCGGGACGTCACGCGGCGGGAGGACTACGACCGCTGGACGCGAGATTTCCTGAACGGCTAAATGGCGCGATGCCGCAGCGTCCGCTCCCGCGGCATGGGCTGCAGCCGGATATCCCGGTCGAAGACCTTGTTGTCCCGCCATATGCGCAGACGCATGACGTCGCCCACCGCGCAGGAACTCATCGCCAGGGTGATGTCGTTTCGACGCCGGGTCTCACGCCCATCGATGGCGACGATGACGTCGCCGACCTGCAGGCCGACGCGTTCGGCCGGGCTGCCGACGGCGACGCTGGTGAGCAGGCGGCCCTGCTGGTTGCGGCCAGGCAGCGGGGTTTGCTCCGTCCGCACGCCGAGCCAGCCATGCGTCGATATCCGCGGCGGATGGAGCGTGGCATAGCTGGCAGGATCGGCATCCGACGCGCGGCGGGACGGTCCGTCGTCCGGCCAACGCTCGTCAGGCCGATAGGGTGTCTGGTTCGAATAAGCCGTCGGGCCGGAGCCGATCGAACCTGCGTTGTCTTGCCACGATCCCAACCCGGCCCGTTGCCGCACCAGCGCATCCGTCGCCTCGACCGCCATCTTACGCAGCAGCGCCAGCGACTCGGCGTTCATCACGCCCGGCTTTTCGTCCATTACGCAAAGCGTGCCCAGCACATAGCCGTCGCTGTCGACCAGGCAGACACCGGCATAGAAGCGCACGTGCGGCGGCCCCAGCACGAGCGGATGGCTCTGGAACCGCGTGTCCGTCAGCGTATCGGGAACCACCATGGCGCCGGACGGCTCGACGATGACGTGGTTGCAGATGGCGAACGCCCGCGGCAGCTTTTGCAGGTTGGTGCCGAACGCCGCTTTGATCCACTGATCGTCGCGATCGATGAGCGAGATCATCGCGACCGGCACCTGCAGCAGGTTTGCCGTAAGCCGCACCAGCGTCACATACGGTTCGGCCGCCGCCGTCTGCGGCACGATATAGGCCTGCAGCGCCGCGACCCTCGCCGCCTCCACCACCATGCGCAGCGGTAGCGTCGGCTCGGCGTCGGCCTTGGCGGTTCCGCTGTCGGAATAATGGGGCCGTTGGTTGGGTTGATCGTTCAAGACCTGCCTTATTGACGCCGGGAAGCGGAGACGCCACCTCTATAGAACGAAATGAATAACAGGATTGTAACTCAAACCAAGGCCGTCAAGCCAGCAGCCGTTTCAGCCACACCTTTCGCATCGCAGCGAAAATGTGGATGACGGCAGCGGTCCGCCGCCTTAGGCTAATTTCGTGAACATACTCGCCCCAGCCAAGGCACGCCTGCAGATCGAGATCGTGCACGACCTGGTATGCCCCTGGTGCTACCTCGGCATCCGCCGCTTGTTCCGGACCATGCGGCGGCGGCCCGACATGATCTACGAACTCACCTGGCGGCCGTTCCTGCTCAATCCCGACATGCCGCGGTCCGGGATGTCGCGGGCCGACTACGTCATCCGCAAGTTCGGCGGCGAGGACCGTGCCCGGCGGCTCTATGGCTCCATCACCGAGATCGGGGCAGCCGAAGGGGTCGCCTTCCGCTTCGACCGTATCCGCCGTACGCCCAGCAGCGTCGATGCGCATCGCCTGGTCCGCTTCGCCGCCCGCTACGGCCGCGGCCGCGAGGTGGTCGAGGCGCTGTTCGCCGCGCATTTCTCCGACGGCTACGACATGGGCGACTTCGGCGTGCTGCGCGCGGTGGGCCTGTCCTGCGGGCTCGATCCGATCGAGGTGCTCAGCTTCCTGAACAGCGACAACGACGTGGATGCCGTCCACGCCGACAACCTGCGGGCGCACCGGCTCGGGATCAACGGCGTGCCGTGCTTCGTCGTGGCCGGGCGTCACGCCATCGCCGGCGCGCAGGAGCCGGAGGTGATCGAACGCCTGCTCGACGTCGCCGCCGTCGATACGACCGAGTCCTGATCGCTTTCAGACAAACCTTGAGGTTCCCGATGCACCGCTCCGTCCGCGCCGCGCTCACGGCCACGCTGCTGGCCGTCGCTGCCCTGCCGGCCCCCGCCTGCGCAGCGGATATCACTCCGGAGCAGGCGGCGGCGCTGGAGGGGCAGGTGCGCAGTTGGGTGCAGGACCTGCTCGGACCGGATGCCCACCTCGGCGACCGGCCGATCCAGGTGACGCCGGAGGGCGAACATTACCATCTGGCCATTCCGATCAAGGTGACCCGCGGCTTCACGCCCGACGCGATCACGGTCACGGGATCGGCCCGGCCGACGAGCGACGGGCGCTGGACCATCGAAGACGTGCGCGTCCCGTCGCCGTCGAGCTTCACGCTGCAGATGCCGCTGCCGCCCAAGCCGGGCGAGCAGACGCCGGAGCCGCCGATCCCCGTCGACTACACCGTGACGGCCGGCGCGCAGGACAACCAGGGCGTCTACGATCCGAGCTTCGCAACCCCGTCGACGTTCACGACCAGCGTGCAGGATCTCAAGGTGGCCGCCACCAGCGCGCTGACCGAGCGGCTTACGACAGTGCGGCGCATTGCCGGCCTCAGCACCCTGCGCCCCTCGGGTGCCGGACGCATGGACCTCATCACGGACAGCACGATGGAGGGCTATGGCGTCAGCTCGAAGATTGGCGACAATCAGAAGGTCGAGATTGCGGTCGAGAAGGTTCGCGGCTCCGGAGAGGTCACGGCGGTATCCCGGGACCAGGCGGCAAAGCTCATCCCGGTCTTGGCG
The DNA here is from genome assembly GCA_964244305.1 of uncultured Acetobacteraceae bacterium. Classification (GTDB taxonomy): domain Bacteria; phylum Pseudomonadota; class Alphaproteobacteria; order Acetobacterales; family Acetobacteraceae; genus CAHJXG01. The sequence continues at coordinate 2,202 of CAXTJW010000286.1, read as the reverse complement.
CGGCTCATCGGCAGTGTCCCTGGAGCGCCAAAGCCCGGCGGCCCCGCGCCGACCGGGGGTTCGGCGATCGACTCGCAAGCCCTGCGCGCCCTCGTCCAATCGCTGCAGGACGTCGCGTCCGAACTGACGCTGGACGAGAACGCCGACAGCATCGCAGTGCACTATGGCCCCTATAGCGGCGCGGCGAGCCGGTTCCACATCGGCGCCGGCGCAAGGTCGGATGATGGTTTGTTGCGGGCGCATATGGACCTCGGCCTCGACGGCCTCGCCTTGCCCGATGTGGTGCAGGGTGACCTGGCCGACCTGCTGCCGCGCAAGATCGCGTTGCGCCCCGTGGTGTCGGGGGTTCCGACCGAGCAGCTCCTGCAGATGCTGGCCGCTTCGGGCAACCGCAACGGCACCGACCCATCGTCCGGAGCTGCAATGCTATTTAGCCGCGGGACCGTGAGCGCCGGGCTTGAAAGCTTCGCGTTCGACATGGGCGGCGCGGATTTTGCCGGAATGCTCGCGCTGACGATCCCATCGCCGCAGCAGGTGACGGGCCAGGCGCAGGTGACCGCGACCAACTTCGACGCCTTGATGCAACGAGCCAACGGCATCCCTCAACTGGCGGGCGTGCTGCCAGGGTTAGTGTTCGCCAAGGGCATTGGCCGCGCCGTCGACAACCGCGTGGTGTGGGACATCACATACCGCGACAACAAGCTTCTGGTGAACGGCACCGACCTCTCGGCGATGACGGGCGGCGGACGAAGGTAGCGCGCCTGCCTAAGCCGCCTTCGCCACCTGCGCCGCAATCCGGTTGAGGTTCGACAGCACGTCGCGGCCCAAGCTCATGCGCTCCGCCACGCCCATCTCCTTGACGACCGAAAGCTTGTGGTCCGGACGCAGGCGGATCATGCCCTTGCGGGTGTTCAGCCAGTCGATCAGCCCGGCCGGATTGGCGAAGGCGTTGCCGCGGAAGCCGATCACCATGCCCTTCGGACCCGCCTCGACCTTCTCGACGCCCGCCTCGCGGCACATGCGCTTGAGCGTCACCACCTGCAGCAGGTTGTCCACCTCGGCGGGCAATGGGCCGAAACGGTCGACGAGTTCGGCCGCCATCGCCTGCGTCTCGGCGTCCGACGCCAGCGCGCCGACCCGGCGATATAGCCCAAGCCGAACCGGCAGGTCGCGCACGTAAGTCTCCGGGATCAACACGGGCAGCCCAACCTGGATGTTCGGCGTCCAATCGCGGTCTTCGGTGCGCTTGCGCCCGCGCTCGGCGCGCATCTCGGACACCGCGTCCTCCAGCATCTGCTGATACAGCTCGATGCCGACCTCGCGGATATGGCCCGACTGCTCGTCGCCCAGCAGGTTGCCGGCGCCGCGTATGTCGAGGTCGTGCGACGCCAAGGTGAACCCGGCGCCCAAATTGTCCAGCGTCTGCATCACGTCCAGCCGCTTCTCCGCCGCCGCCGACAGCCGATGGTTCTGTGGCCACGTCAGATAGGCATAGCCGCGCTGCTTGCCCCGCCCCACCCGGCCACGCAACTGATACAGCTGCCCCAAGCCGAACATGTCCGCACGGTGGATAATGAGTGTGTTGACTGCCGGCATATCGAGCCCGCTCTCGACGATGTTGGTCGACAGCAGGATGTCGTACTTGCCATCGCCGAACTCGGTCATGACGCGTTCGAGCTCGGTCGGCGCCAAGCGGCCATGCGCCTCGATGGTGCGGGCCTCGGGCACGATGTCGCGCAAGCGGTCGGCCATGCGGGCCATGTCCTCGATGCGCGGCACGACGCAGAAAATCTGCCCGCCGCGGAACCGCTCGCGCTGGATCGCCTCGCGCAGCACCACGCTGTCGAACGGCGAGATGAAGGTGCGCACCGCGAGCCGGTCCACCGGCGGCGTTGCGATCAGGCTCATCTCCCGCACGCCCGTCAGCGCCAGCTGCAAGGTGCGCGGGATCGGCGTCGCGGTCAGCGTCAGGACGTGCACGTCGGCCTTGAGCTGCTTCAGCTTCTCTTTGTGCGACACGCCGAAATGCTGCTCCTCGTCGACGATCAGCAGCTCCAGGTCGGCGAACTCGATGCCCTTGGCCAACAGCGCGTGGGTGCCGACAACGATGTTGACGCTGCCGTCGGCGAGGCCGCGCTTGGTCTCCGCCGCCTCCTTGGCCGTCACCATGCGGGACAGCTGGCCGATCTTGATCGGCAGCCC
>CAXTJW010000285.1:2694-5276 GCA_964244305.1 uncultured Acetobacteraceae bacterium | reverse complement strand
GAACTACGACGGACTGAACATCGGCGACTTCGGCGTGGCGCTGACCTATGGCGGCCTCAGCGTGGGCGGCAAGTACATGTATGGCCGCTACAACGGCCAGTTCTCGCTCGATCCCAAGGGCCTGCGCCCTGGTGAGGCGATCCTGGGCGGCGTGTCATACACGGTCGGTCCGCTCGTCGTCGGCGCGCAATACCTGAACTACACGAGCGCGGGCGACATCGGCAACGCCAACGCCGGCCGTAACCGCCTCGAGACGGGTGTTGCCGCTGGCGCGACCTACTCGCTGGCGCCGGGCTTGTCGCTGTTCGCCTCCTATCTCTACAGCGAGCGCCGGCAGTCCGGTTACGACTTCATTACCGGTCAGGGCGTATCCGCCGCAGCGCCGAATGGCGTACGCTTCAACAACAAGGTCACCTCGCAGATCCTCTCGATCGGCACTGGCTTTAGCTGGTAGTTCGCTAAAGGCCTGCGCTTACGGAAGCGGTGGTGGAAGGGGCGGTGGGCAACCACCGCCCCTTCTGCGTTCGCTCACTCAATGTCCGAAGGGCTTCCGGCCGGGCAGCGTCTTGCTTGGCGCGGCGGCGTGGCCGGAGTATGACAACGCATGGCGCAAGTGGCGCTCCTGCACGAATAGGGTTTCAATGTTCCATCGCACGTCCTCAGCAGCCATTGTCCTAATCGCAGCGCTGGGATTGGCTGCGTGCGGCACAGGGAAGGTGCGGCCTGTCGCCGACGACGAGTATCAGGACTACCGCACCAAGGGCGGCGAGCAGGGTAAGCTGTTCGGCGACCAGGGCCTGGCGATCGGCGTCGGCAAGGGCGCCGGCAGCAACCAGTCGGATGGCGGCGGCGCGCTCGGAGTGAACGCGTATCTCTGGCGTGGCGCGCTGGACACGCTGGCGTTCATGCCGCTGTCCTCGGCCGACCCGTTTGGCGGCGTCATCATCACCGACTGGTATCAGCCGCCCGCCGGCAGCGGCGAACGGTTCAAGGCGACCGCCTATATCCTCGGCCGGCAGCTCCGCGCAGACGGCATCCGTATCTCGCTGTTCCGGCAGGTCGCACAGGGCGGCCAGTGGGTCGACGCACCGGTCAATGCGACGACGACAAGCGAGATCGAGAACAAGGTGCTTGCCCGCGCGCGGGAGCTTCGGTCGCAGATAGCGGGTTAGCGACAGGCCGCCGATTGCCGCATAGGCGGGTTTGGACGATGCAAGACGCGGTCACTTATCGCAGGCAATGCTAAAAATGAACGACATCCCTGCCTCGACTGCACCAGTGACTCCAGAGGCGACGGCCAGCTACGATTTCCAAGCCGCCGAGCCGCGCTGGCAGAAGGCCTGGAATGAGGCCGGGTGCTTCCGCGTGGCCGACGTGCCCACGGATGGCAAGCCCAAATACTACGTTTTGGAGATGTTCCCGTATCCGAGCGGCAAGATCCACATGGGCCACGTGCGCAACTATACGCTCGGCGATGTCGTGGCGCGTTACAAGCGCTCGCGCGGGCACTCGGTGCTGCACCCGATGGGATGGGATGCATTCGGGCTGCCGGCCGAGAATGCAGCACGGGAGCGCGGCGTGCATCCCGCCGAATGGACGCGCGCCAACATCACGGCGATGCGCACCGGATTGCGGCAGATGGGCCTTTCGATCGACTGGTCGCGAGAGTTTGCGACCTGCGACCCCGAGTACTACGGCCAGCAGCAGAAGCTGTTCCTGGACATGCTGCGGGCCGGATTGGTGGAGCGGAAGGAGAGCTGGGTCAACTGGGACCCGGTCGACGGCACCGTGCTGGCGAACGAGCAAGTGATCAACGGCCGCGGCTGGCGGTCGGGCGCCATGGTCGAGAAGCGGCAGCTCTCCCAATGGTTCATGCGCATCACGCAGTATGCTCCGGATTTGCTGGCGTCGCTGGATGGGCTGGACCGCTGGCCGGACCGGGTGCGGACCATGCAGGCCCACTGGATCGGGCGGAGCGAGGGCGCCAGGGTCCGCTTCCCCTTGTTGGCACAGGCCGGGCCGGCGACCGAGATCGAGGTGTTCACCACACGGCCGGATACGCTGTTCGGCATGTCGTTCGTGGCCCTGGCGCCGGAGCATCCAGTGGCGGCGGCCGTCGCGTCGGGCAACCCGGCGGCTGCGGCGTTCGTCGCGCAGTGCCGCAGCATGGGAACCAGCGAGGCCGTGATCGAGACCGCCGAGAAGCGCGGCTTCGATACCGGCCTGCGCGTCGCGCATCCGTTGATGCCGGGCGAGAGCTTCCCGGTTTGGATCGCGAATTTCGTGCTGATGGAGTATGGAACAGGTGCCGTGTTCGGCTGTCCGGCCGGCGATCAACGCGACCTGGACTTTGCCCGCAAGTATGGCCTGGCAACCCGGGCCGTCGTGTTGCCGCCGGGCAAGGATGCGGGCAGCTTCGTTGTCGGCGCCGACGCCTATGACGGACCCGGGCAAATGATCAACTCCGGTTTCCTGGACGGGCTCGATACCATCGACGCCAAGCGTTCCGCGATCGAGGCCTTGGAGCGTGCCGGCGCGGGAAACGGCGTCGTGAACTGGCGGATGCGGGACTGGGGCGTGAG
>CAXTJW010000285.1:0-2594 GCA_964244305.1 uncultured Acetobacteraceae bacterium | reverse complement strand
GCGCCGATGGACGCTGGCTGTATCCAGAGGAGGTGGAGCGTCTGCCAGATGGCACGGCGCGGCAGTCCGCAACGCACGAGCCGGTCGAGGTGGGCCGGATCGAGGCGATGTCGAAGTCGAAGCGCAACACCGTCGACCCGGCAGATATCATCGCCCGATTCGGCGCCGACACCGCGCGCTGGTTTATCCTGTCCGACAACCCGCCGGATCGGGACATCCAGTGGACCGAGAACGGAGTCGCCGGCGCATCGCGTTTCATCCAGCGGGTCTATCGCTTGGCGGCCGGCATGGCCGGAAGTCCTTGCCCTGCGACGCCGGACGCGATGGGACCTGCTGCAGTCACCCTGCGCCGTTCGACTCACCGGGCGATTGCAGCGGTGACGGAGGCACTCGAGACCTTTGCCTTCAACGTTGCGGTCGCACGGCTCTATGAATTGGCGTCGGCGATCGGTGAGGCTGAGCGCGTCGCCATCGCTGCGGCCGATACTCCGACTGCGTCCGCGGACGGCGGGTTGGCTTGGGCCCGGCATGAGGCCATCCTGGCGATGGCGCGGCTTTTGGCGCCCATGGCCCCGCATCTGGCGGAGGAAATCCACTCGATGCTCCAGCCCGATCGCCAAAGCCTGCTGTGCGACGAGGCTTGGCCCGAAGCTGACCCCATACTCGTCGCAGTAGAGACCGTGACGATTGCGGTGCAGGTCATGGGCAAGCTGCGCGCCACCGTCGAATTGGCTCCAGGCACCGATGCGGCCATGGCGATCGCGGCGGCAGAGGCGGAACCGAACGTGGCCCGGCTGCTGGCGGGACGCCGGGTCGTGAAGCGCATCCATGTGCCGGACCGGATCGTGAATTTCGTGGTGGCGGGCTAGCGTGGACAGCGAAGGACGGCGGCTCGGACGCCGCGCGGCGCTGCTTGGCAGCGGCGTGGCGCTTGCCGGCTGCGGGTTCCGGCCGCTTTACGCGCCGGCGAGCTCAGGCGTGGCAGGTCCGGCATCGGCTGAGATGGCGGCGATCTTTGTACCGGTTTTTGCTGAGCGGTCAGGTCAGCTGCTAAGACAGGCGCTCCAGCAACGGTTCGAGGGAAGCGGCACCGGGGTAGCGAAGAAGTATGAGCTGATCGCGGCGATCTCGATCTATGCGGACCCGATTGCCATCCAGCGCGACAGCTCGGCATCCCGGGTCCGGTTAACCGGGTCGGCGCCGTGGTACCTGAGGGCACTCTCATTGCAGCATACCGTGCTGACACAGGGCAGCAGCCGCATACTCGACGGCTACAACATCATCAATCAGCAGTACTTCGCTGCGGATCTCGAAAACGAAACTGCGACGCGCCGGGTCGCTTCGGCTCTCGCGGACCAGATCACGTTGCAGGTCGGCTCGTATTTTCTGCGCCGGGCGACGGCGGCGGGATGAAGCTGGATGCACGCCGGGCCGCTGCGTTCCTGCAGGAGCCTGGCGGTGCCCGCGTGGTATTGCTGCACGGCGACGACGAGGGTACCGTACGGCATCGTGCAAATGCATTGACCGAGGCGGTTACCGGTCAGCGTGACGATCCGTTCAGGGTCGCTTGGCTGTCGCGTGAGGATCATCCTCGATTGATGGAGGAGGCGACCGCGATCGCCATGGTGGGCGGACGTCGCGTCATACGGGTGCGCGATGCCGGCGATAGTCTGGTGCCGATGGTGAAGCAGGTTTCGGAAAGCCCCGGTGACAGCCTGATTGTTTTGGAGGCTGGGGCGCTCGCGGGCCGGTCGAAGCTGCGGGCGCTTGTCGAGGGCCTGGAAAATGGCGCGGCGATCGCCTGCTACCCGGAGGAGGGCAAGGCGCTGCAGTCCGCGATCGAGGGGGAGCTCAATGCGGCGGGTATCCGGTTGGACGCGGAGGCCATGCGCTGGTTGCTCGACCATTTGGGGAGTGATCGTGGGTCGACACGGGGCGAGGTCGAGAAGCTTGTTTTGTATGCCGGCATGGAGCAGCGGCTCGATTTAGCGGCGGTGCGGGCTTGCGTGGGCGATTTGGCGGCGGTGTCGTTTGACGATGCAATCTATGCGGCGATGCTGGGGGAGGTCGAACAGGCGGACGTGGCGATCGAGCGTAGCTTGGCGGAGGGCATGGCCCCGGTCTCGATTACCCGAGGCGTATTGGGGCATTTGGCCAAGATGCATATGGCGTGCGGGCATATGGCGGCCGGCTTGTCTATTGCGGATGCAGTCCGGGCACTGCGGCCGCCCGTGTTTTTCAAGCGAGTGGGGCCTTTCAGCCAGGCTTTGCGGTATTGGGGCACGGTTGGGTTGATCCAGGCCATGCATGAGGTACGGCTTGTCGAGTTAGCGTGTAAGCAGACTGGAGCGCTGGATGTGTTAGCCGTGCGGCGATTGCTGTTCGGCCTGGCGCGGCAAGGGGCAGCAAGGCGTGCGCGGGCCTAAGAGTTTTCCGATTGAAGTGGATCGGGGAAATCCAAGGCCGGTCGATGGGTTGCCTCGAGGGTCGAGATCGATCGGCAGGACCTATTGTCCGGCTGCTGCCAGGGCCGTCAATCCTGGTAGGCCCAGTGACCGCGAAGGTAGGCGTTTTGGCCATGGCTTTACAAAACA
>CAXTJW010000284.1:0-5285 GCA_964244305.1 uncultured Acetobacteraceae bacterium | reverse complement strand
TAATACTCGAGCAAGGCCGTATTGCTTGGGCTGGCACGTTGCCAGAGCTGCAAACCAACCCGGCGGCAAGGACCCAGCACTTGGCTGTCTAAACCAAATCAACCATAGCATTACTTGCATTTTTACTGAAAAGTCTTAACTGAATTTTCGATGAAAACCTAAGTAGACGGGGCCCTCTCAATTGAGGTGACCCATGCTCAAGAATGTTCTCGTGCTTCCGCTTGCCCTGCTTTCCGCCTGTGCGACTTTGGTGAATGGCACGAGCCAGACAGTCACGGTATCCACGACGCCGCCCGGGGCGAGCTGCACGCTCGACCGCATGGGAACGCGGATCGGCGCCATTTCCTCCACCCCCGGCAGCGTTCGGATAGACAAAAGCAAGAATGACCTCGCAGTCACCTGTACGAAGGACGGCTTTCAAACCGCAACCGTCGCGCACGCCCCGAGCTTCGGCGGCGCTACGTTCGGCAACATCATCGCTGGCGGCGTGATCGGCGTCGTCGTCGATGCAGCGTCGGGCGCCAACTACAGCTATCCGGACGACATACGCGTCGACATGGCCGCCGCTGCCTCAAGCTTGCCGCCTATCGCGCAGCAGGCTCCCGCATCCATGCCGGGCACGGCAATCCACCTCATGCCCGTCGCGGCCCGGTCCGATCTCACCCCTGCTCTGGCGCAACCGATTGGCATGAGTTCCGTGAACGGCGTCGGCCGCCCCGGCCTGATCGTGCGGTAGCCCGGCGGACTTCGAAAACCCAAGCCTCATTGAGGGGGCTGCAACCAAATCGCGCCACAGGCCGGCCCCCTCAGAAACCAAGCCCGCCCGATCAGAAATCCAGATCCGCGTAGTGCGCTGGCGGAAGTACCCCCGCTACCCGGTCCGCCAGCAGCCCACGGAAGCTGGGTCGGCATTTCACCCGCGCATACCAATCCCTTGCCTGCGGCGAGAGCGACCAGTCCACGTCGCTTACGAAATCCAGCGCCGACAAATGCGCCGCCGCCGTGAAATCCGCCAGCGAAAGCGTGTCGCCGCCCAGCCAGGTCCGCTGCTCCGCCAGCCAACCGATGTAGCCCATATGATGCCGCAGATTGGCATACCCCGCCCGCAGCGCGCCGCCATCCGGGTTGCCGCGGCCCAATAGCCGCTTCATGAACTTCTCGCCCAGCAGGTTCGCCGTCACCTCCTGCGCGAACTTGCCGTCGAACCACGCGACCAGCCGCCGCACCTCCACCCGGTCGGCCAGGGTGCGGCCGAGCAGCGGATGGTCGGGATAGGCCTCCTCCAGATACTCGCAAATCGCCCCGCTATCCGCGACCACGAGCCCATTCTCCTCGACCAGGGTCGGCACCGTCGCGGCCGGGTTCATGTCGAGGTAGTCGGGCCGCCGCTCCCATACCTTCTCGATCTGCAGCTCGAACGGTAGCCGCTTCTCCGCCAGCGCCAGGCGGACCTTGCGGGAGTACGGCGAGAGCGGAAGGTGATAGAGCACGCGCATGGCCCGCAATATCGCATCCCCGCCCGCATGCGCCAACCACCTGATGGTTGCAGCCCTGCACATTGCCGTACGCCCGGCCCTGGCGATTGGCCACGCGGGCAGTGCCGTGCAAGGCTCCGGCTGCTTCGATGCCACGTTCGACGCCACTACGGATCCAGCCCATGATCATCACGCGCGACATCGCTGAACTACGCGCCGCCGTGGGCATCCTGCCGCGGCCGCGGGCGCTCGTGGCGACCATGGGCGCGCTGCATGCCGGGCACATGGCGCTTGTTGCCGAGGCGCGGCGGCTTGCCCCGGGCGGCGTCGTCGCGTCCATCTTCGTGAACCCGCTGCAGTTCGGTGCGAACGAGGACTTCGCCCAATATCCCCGGCTCGAGTCCGACGACCTCGCCATGCTCCGTGCGGCGGGCTGCGACTTGGCCTGGCTGCCGACGGTCGAGGCCATGTATCCGCCGGGCGCCGCCACGCGCATCACCGTCGCCGGCCCGTCCGAGGGCTTTGAGGGCGCAATCCGGCCCGGCCATTTCGAGGGCGTCGCCACGGTCGTCGCCAAGTTGTTGAACCAGGCCGGCCCGGATATGGCCCTGTTCGGCGAGAAGGATTGGCAGCAGGTGATGGTCGTGACCCGCCTTGTCGCCGACCTCGACATGCCGATGCGGATCATGCCGGTCCCCACCGTGCGCGACCCCGACGGCCTCGCGCTGTCATCCCGCAACCGCCGCCTTACCCCGCATGAACGCGCGCTGGCGCCGCAGCTCTATGCAACGTTGCAGGCCACCGCCGCCCGCCTCGCCGCCGGGCAGCCTGTTGCCGCCGCGGAACTCGAAGGCATCGCAACGCTGCAGGCGTCCGGCTTCGAGACGGACTACTTGCGTCTGGCCGACGCAACGACGCTGCGCCCGCTCAAGGCCTTGCAGCGCCCGGCCCGTTTGCTTGCCGCCGCCCGCCTGGGCGGCGTGCGGCTGTTGGACAATATCGTCGTCTGATCATCTTCCGGCCAAATGCAGTTTGTGTGAATGCATTGAAACGGACTAGAACGACCATGTAACGTCTTTGCGTAGTGTCACGCCGGGCCGCACTGGCAAACTCGGCCATCTCAGGGGAACGATGCCTTGGAGTCGCTGCTGTTCCTGCTGAACTCGATCGCGGTCGTCGTGCTGGTGGTCATGGGCCTGCGTGACGACCGCCGTAAGTCGGGCGCGCGCGCCAGGAGTTATTTCCGCTTTGCCGAGGAAGGCGAGGAGGCTCCGGATCGACGTCGAGCGGGCCCGGACCAAGCGGCCCGAGCCGCACGCTCCCACCAAGGCTCCAAGCTATGAGGGACGCCTGGTTCGCACTGACTTGGATGCTGTTGCTGCCCATGACCGTCATATCGGCGCATGTGGGGGTGCTGCTCTGGATCTGGATCGCGCTCATGTCTCCCGGAGAGGCGCTATACGGACCCATGGCCGGGGTGCCATTCAATCGAATTGTTGCAGTAGCAACCATAGCGAGCGTTCCATTCAGCAAGGAAAGGAACGACTTCTATATCGACAAGCTTTCCGTTCTCTTGCTCATTTTCATCGTCACGGCGACGTTCTCCTGGTTGACCGCAATCGTTCCCGGCACCGATACCGATGCGCTCTATGAAAAGCTGCTCAAGGAGGCCGTGCTGTTCTTTGCGGTCACATCGGTGATGATGACTCGGCACCGTATCCATCTCTCGCTCATAATAATCGTGCTTTCCATCGGCTTCTTCTCGGTAAAAGAGGGCCTGATCTTTGCCATCACCGCTGGCGGACACATAATCCTCGGCTCCGGTTCTATCGGCGACAACAACGCACTCGCAACCGCCATGTTGATGACTATCCCGATCCTATACTACCTCTATCGCTACTCGCAGCTTCGAGCGGTGCGGCTGTGCTTCATGGCCGCGTTGGTCCTGAGCGTTATTGCGACCATCGGCACCTATTCCCGTGGTGGCTTCGTCGGAATGCTCGTCGTCGGACTGTTCATGGTCGGCAACAGCCGCCACAAGCTCGGCGCGGTCTTTTTGCTGATCCTGACCATGGCACTCGTCTACGTCTTGGCCCCAGGTGCCTGGTTCGAGCGGCTGAACACGATCAACTCCGCATCGGATGATGGATCGTTCATGGGCCGCGTCGTCGCCTGGAAAATGAGCGTTCTCGTTGCATTGGATCACCCCGTCACCGGCGGCGGCCCGCACTCCATCCACCGCCTGCTGGTATGGGAGACCTACCGTCCCATGCTCCCCCGCCTCGACTTCATAACGACGCCGCCGGCCGACGTCCTGCCTCACGCCGCCCACAGTATCTGGTTCGAAATCCTCGGCGACCTGGGCTTTCCCGGCCTGATATTATTCGTAGCGATCCTCGCCGCGGCATTCTTGAAGTGCCGCAGCATCACTCGGATGACCCGGGATCAGCCTTCACTGGCGTGGGCAGCCGACCTCGCCCGCATGCTGCAGATCAGCCTCGCCGTCTATGCCGTAACTGGTTCGGCCCTGAGTCTCGGCTATTTCGAGATGTATTACATCGTCCTGGCACTGGTCTCGCGCCTCGGCCGGACGGTCGAGCGAAGCCTTGCCGAGCAGTCGCGCCTGACTGCGATAGCGACGCCCCGCCTCACGCCGGGCCTCGCCCCGCATCCGGCTTTCGCTCGGACGACGGGGCGCCCCCAAACAGGCCAACCGGCATAAAAACCACCAGGAGGAGCAGCCGGCTCCCCCTAGGCCCGCAGAGCCTCCACCCCATCCACCAACGGCGCCTCCAAGTACTTCACGTACTCCTTCGGCACCACCTGCCAGAACCGCTCCAGCGTCCGCGGCCAATCGAGCAGCAGCGTCGCCGCATAACGGCTGCTGGTCTCCTTGACGTGCCGCACGACCAGCACCCGCAGCGCCTCGTCCCAATGCGCAGACTGCACCCGTTGCCAGGTCAGCGTATCCGAGTTGACCCGCTTCTCGAACGTCTCATCCGGGTCATAGACGAACGCCACGCCCCCGGTGAACCCGGCCCCGAAATTGTCGCCCACCGCGCCCAGCAACACGACCGTTCCCCCGGTCATATACTCGCAGCCATTGCTGCCACAGCCCTCGACCACCGCAATCGCGCCGCTGTTGCGCACCGCGAACCGCTCCCCAGCCTGCCCGGCCGCGAACAGCTCACCCGCGGTCGCCCCATACAGCACCGTGTTGCCCACGATCGTATTCTGCTGGCTCACCAACCCGCTACTCGGCGACGGCCGCACGACGATGGTCGCCCCTGACAGCCCCTTGCCGACATAGTCGTTCGCGTCGCCCAGCACCTCGAGCTTCAGCCCCTGCACGCCGAATGCCCCCAGCGACTGCCCGGCCGATCCGCGCAGCCGCACCGTCACATGGCCCGGCTGCAAGCCCGACATGCCATACTGCCGCGTAATCCGCGACGACAGCTTGGTGCCGATCGCCCGGTGCGTATTCCGTATATTATACTGAAGCTGCATCTTCTCGCCGCGGTCGAATAGCGCCGCCGCGTCCTCGATCATCTGCGCATCCAGCGTCTCCGGCACCTCCGTCCGCCCGACCTGCGTGCAATATCGCGCATGCGGCCCCGGGTCGGCCTGCGCCAGCAACGGGTTCAGGTCCAAGTCATCCAACAAATCCGACCCGCGGCTGACCTGCTGCAGCAAGTCCGTCCGCCCAATCACGTCCGACAGCCGCCGCATCCCCAGCGACGCCAGGATGCCGCGCACATCCTCGGCGATAAAGCTGAACAAATTGATAACCTTCTCCGGGCTGCCCTCGAA
>CAXTJW010000283.1:0-5291 GCA_964244305.1 uncultured Acetobacteraceae bacterium | reverse complement strand
CCCGCGAGCGCCGGGTGCCGTTCCTCGGCATCTGCTTCGGCATGCAGATGGCGGTCATCGAATGCGCGCGGAACCTGGCAGGCCTGCCGGACGCCTCCTCGACCGAATTCGGGCCATGCGGCAATCCGGTCGTCGGACTGTTGACCGAATGGGCGCGCGGCAACGAAATCGAGCGCCGGGCCGTGGGCGGCGACCTTGGCGGCACCATGCGGCTTGGCGCGTATCCGGCGCGGCTCGAGCCGAATTCGTTGGTCAGCCGGGTTTATGGGGGCGCCGCGATGATCCAGGAACGCCACCGCCACCGCTGGGAGGTCAATGTGCACTACCGCGAGCGGCTCGAGGCGGCCGGGTTGCGCTTCTCCGGCATGTCACCCGACGGCATCCTGCCCGAGATCGTGGAGTTGCCCGCGCATCCATGGTTCATCGGGGTGCAATATCATCCCGAATTGAAATCGAAGCCGCTCGATCCGCATCCGCTGTTTTCGGGTTTTATCGCGGCGGCGGTGAAGCAGGCCCGTCTTGTCTGACTCCGTCCTGTCCGAGGATATAGCCGCCGTGCCAGAAACCATGCCAAATACCGTCTCGCCGGAAAGCCGCATTGTGCGCGTGCTCGACATCGAAATCGGCAACGAGCTGCCGTTCGTGCTGATCGCCGGGCCGTGCCAGATCGAGTCGGAAGCGCACGCCTTTGAGACTGCCGAGGCATTGCGCGACATGGCGCAGGCGGCCGGCGTGCCGCTGGTGTATAAATCGAGCTTCGACAAGGCAAACCGCACCAGCGCCCGGGCCGCGCGCGGCGTCGGCATCATGCGCGGGCTCACGATCCTGGCCGGGGTGCGGGAGCGGTTCCGCATCCCCGTCCTGACCGACGTCCACAGCCCCGACCAATGCGACCCGGCCGCCGAGGCCGTCGACATCCTGCAGATCCCCGCCTTTCTCTGCCGCCAGACCGACCTGCTGATCGCCGCCGGTGAGACCGGACGCGCGGTCAACGTGAAAAAGGGCCAATTCCTGGCGCCCTGGGACATGGCGCACGTCGCCGCGAAGATCGCCGAGACCGGCAACGAGAGCATCCTGCTGACCGAGCGCGGCGTGAGCTTCGGCTACAACACCCTCATTAACGATTTCCGCGCGCTGCCGGTATTGGCGCGGACCGGCTATCCTGTGGTGTTCGACGCCACCCACAGCGTGCAGCAGCCCGGCGGCCAGGGCGGCTCGTCCGGCGGGCAGCGCGAGTTCGCCCCCGTGCTGGCCCGCGCGGCGCTGGCGGTCGGGGTAGCGGCACTGTTCATCGAGACGCACCGCGACCCCGACACGGCGCCGAGCGATGGGCCCAACATGATCCCGCTGCGCGCCATGCCGGCCCTGATCGCGCGGTTGCGGGCGCTGGACGACTTCTGCAAAGCCGCCACCCTCAACGACCGGGAGTTACCATGAGCGCCATCGCCGACATCGTCGCCCGCGAGATCCTGGATAGCCGGGGCAACCCAACCGTCGAGGTGGACGTCGTGCTCGAAAGCGGCGCGATGGGCCGCGCCGCGGTGCCGTCCGGCGCCAGCACCGGGGCGCACGAGGCGGTCGAGCTGCGCGACGGCGACAAGGCGCGTTATGGCGGCAAGGGCGTGCGGACCGCCTGCGCCAACGTCGAGGGCGAGATATTCGACGCGATCGGCGGCATGGACCCGGCCGATCAGGTGCGGCTCGACGAGATCATGATCGACCTGGACGGCACGCCCAACAAGTCGCGGCTGGGGGCGAACGCGATCCTGGCGGTGTCGCTGGCGCTGGCGAAGGCGGCGGCGGCGGACCTGGGCGTGCCTTTGTATCGCTATGTCGGCGGGGTGTTCGCCCGCACCTTGCCGGTGCCGATGATGAACATCGTGAACGGCGGCAAGCACGCGGACAACCCGATCGACATCCAGGAGTTCATGGTGCAGCCGGTGGGTGCCGCGACCTTCGCCGACGCGGTCAGGGTCGGGTCGGAGATTTTCCAAGCGCTGAAATCGAAGCTGCACGCGGCCGGGCACAACACGAATGTGGGTGACGAGGGCGGCTTCGCGCCCAACCTGAAATCTGCCGACGAGGCGTTGGCCTTTATCACCCAGGCCTGCGAGCAGGCCGGCTATCGGCCCGGCGAGGACGTGACCTTCGCGCTGGATTGCGCCAGCACCGAGTTCTTCCAAGATGGCGAGTATCGCCTGGACGGCGAAGGCAAGCGGTTCGACGCCGCCGGCATGGTGTCCTACCTGGAAGAGCTCGTAGGCCGGTATCCCATCGTCTCGATCGAGGACGGCTGCGCCGAGGACGATTGGGCCGGCTGGAAGCATATGACGGATGTGCTGGGGAAGCGGGTGCAACTGGTGGGCGACGACCTGTTCGTGACCAACACCGAGCGGCTGCGGCGCGGGCTGGAGGCAGGCACGGCCAACTCCATCCTGGTCAAGGTGAACCAGATCGGCACGCTGACGGAAACGCTGGAGACGATGGAGCTGGCGCAGCGGGCCGGGTTCACGGCGGTGATGAGCCACCGGTCGGGCGAGACGGAGGACACGACGATCTCCGACCTCGCGGTGGCGACCAATTGCGGGCAGATCAAGACCGGCAGCCTGGCCCGCAGCGACCGGACGGCGAAGTATAACCAGCTGATCCGGATCGAGGCCGAACTGGGGACGGCGGCGCGGTATGCAGGCCGGACGATCCTGCGGCGCGGATAAAGGTAACAAACCGGAATGAAACCCGCTATCGCTGACACTATTGCGGAACAGGATGGCGCCATGGGCTGGAGTCGAAGGTTGCAGCGTCAGGTCATGGCGGCGGTCGCACCGCTCATGTTCCTGGTGGTGGCCGGCTATTTCGGCTGGAACGCCACGCAGGGCGAGCGCGGCTCGCAGTCCTTCGCCGTCCGCCAGGAGCAGTTGAAGATGGTGCAGGCCGAACTGCTGCGCGTGTCGACCGAGCGCGACGTTTGGGAACGGCGGGTCTCGGGCTTGCGGGATCAGCGGCTCGACCCCGACACGCTGGACGAGCGGGCGCGCGCGGTGCTGAGCGTCGCGGGTCCGAGCGACCTCGTGCTGCCCTATGGTCCCGGCAAGCGGCTGTACTGATAGCATCTTGCGGCGGCTCTCGGCGCCAGGGCGCTAAGCGCGGCCGGATCGATCCCGACCTGAAACATGGGTCCTATTGCATTGCACAAAAACACTATTTAGGCCCGCGGCCTTGTCGTCCAACGCCGCGGGGACTAGGTGTCACTCCCGTAAAGCTTACGTCCGATAGGGAGCGACGCGCATGGCGCAGGCGGCTGAGACAAAGAAGCGCGGCAAGGAATTCCCACTCGCCCACGCCGAGGCGGAGACGCCGGTATCCAGCCCTCCGACCAACCAGTCGATGAGCCGGGAGCAGCTGGTAAAAGCCTATGGTGACATGCTGCTGATCCGCCGCTTCGAGGAAAAGGCCGGACAGCTTTACGGCATGGGCTTGATCGGCGGTTTCTGCCATCTGTATATCGGCCAGGAAGCCGTCGTCGTCGGCATCCAGTGCGCATTATCCGACGGCGACCAGGTGATCACGTCCTATCGCGACCACGGCCATATGCTCGCGACCGGCATGGAGCCGCGCGGGGTGATGGCGGAGCTGACCGGGCGCAGCGGCGGCTACTCGAAGGGCAAGGGCGGCTCCATGCACATGTTCAGCAAGGAGAAGCGTTTCTTCGGCGGCCATGGCATCGTGGGCGCGCAGGTGAGCCTCGGGACCGGGCTCGCGATGGCGAACTGGTATCGCGGCAGCGACCGGGTGTGCGCGACCTATTTCGGCGACGGCGCATCGAGCCAGGGCCAGGTTTATGAGAGCTTCAACCTGGCGGCATTGATGAAGCTGCCCTGCGTCTATGTCATCGAGAACAACAAATACGGCATGGGCACCAGCCTGGAGCGTGCCTCGGCGTCGCACGACCTGTCGCATAACGGGGCACCTTGGGGCATCCCCGGGGTCCAGGTGGACGGCATGGACGTTGCGGCGGTGAAGGCAGCGGCGGATGTGGCGGTGGCGCACTGCCGATCGGGCGCCGGGCCGTATCTGATGGAAGTCCAAACCTATCGCTACCGCGGCCACTCCATGTCCGACCCGGCCAAATACCGCACCCGCGAGGAGGTGCAGAAGATGCGCACCGAGCGCGACTGCATCGAGAGCGCCCGGCACATGCTGGAGGCGGCCGGCATGGGCGATGACGAGTTCAAGGCGATCGACACCGCCGTGAAGGCGCGCATCCAAGAGGCGGCCGACTTCGCCCAGAGCAGCCCGGAGCCGGACGAAAGCGAACTATGGACCAATATTCTCGTGGAGGGCTGAGGGCGTGTCGACCCAGATTCTGATGCCGGCGCTGTCGCCCACCATGACGGAGGGCAAGCTGGCCCGCTGGCTGAAGAAGGTCGGAGAGGACGTGCGCGCCGGGGACGTGATCGCCGAAATCGAGACCGACAAGGCGACCATGGAGGTCGAGGCGGTGGACGAGGGCAAGCTGTCGCAGATCCTGGTCGAGGAGGGCACCGACGGCGTCGCGGTAAATACGCCGATCGGCGTGTTGCTGGCCGATGGCGAGGCTGCGGCCCCTGTTGCTGCCCCGTCGCCTGCCGCCCCGGCGCCCGCTGCGGCAAAGCAGCCGTCGCCGGAGCCGACCGAGGACTACAAGGCCATCGCCGACAAGGCGATGGCAAAGCAGGCGCCGGTGGCGCTCGCCGCGAGCGCGCCGGAGCGGGACTGGGGCCCGACCAAGCCGACCACCGTCCGCGAGGCGCTGCGTGACGCGATGGCGCTGGAGATGCGCGCCGACGACCGCGTGTTCCTGATCGGCGAGGAGGTCGCGCAGTATCAGGGCGCCTATAAGATCAGCCAGGGATTGCTGGACGAGTTCGGGCCGCGCCGTATCATCGACACGCCGATCACCGAACACGGCTTCACCGGCATGGCCGTAGGCGCCGCGATGGATGGGCTGCGGCCGATTGTCGAGTTCATGACGTTCAACTTCGCCATGCAGGCGATCGACCAAATCATCAACTCGGCCGCCAAGACGCTGTATATGTCCGGCGGCCAGATGGGCTGCCCGATCGTGTTCCGCGGGCCGAACGGCGCGGCGTCGCGGGTGGCGGCGCAGCACAGCCAGGACTACGCGTCATGGTATGCGCACTGCCCCGGCCTGAAGGTGGTCGCGCCGTGGTCCAGTGCCGACGCCAAGGGCCTGTTGCGGACCGCGATACGCGACCCAAACCCGATCATCGTGCTCGAAAACGAGATCCTCT
>CAXTJW010000282.1:0-5299 GCA_964244305.1 uncultured Acetobacteraceae bacterium | reverse complement strand
CCCCAGTTCTTGGCGGTCCAGGCGGTGACGTAGCTGCCCATGCCGAAATACGCGGCGTGGCCGAAGCTCAGCAGTCCGACATAGCCGATCAGCAGGTTGAAGGCGCAGGCGAACAGCGCGAAGCACAGGATCTTCATCAAGAAAACGGGGTAGAGCACCCAGGGCGCCGCCACGATTGCCGCCAGCATCAGCAGCAAAGCCACCGCCTGGGCGCTGCTGAAGCCAAGGACGCTAAAGGGGCGCGCTACGGCGGCCTGCGGCCGGACAGTCGTGGTGCTCATGTCAGGCCGCCTTTCCGAACAGGCCGGCCGGACGGGCCAGCAGGACGATGACCATCACGACGAAGATGACCGTCGCCGAGCCCTGCGGATAGAACACTTTCGTCAGCCCCTCGACAATGCCGAGGCCGAACCCGGTGACGATGCTGCCCAGGATGCTGCCCATGCCGCCAATCACGACCACGGCGAACACGGTGATGATGAAGTTGGACCCCATGTTCGGGTTGACCGAGTAGATCGGCGCAGCCAGCACCCCGGCGAAGGCCGCGAGCGCCACGCCGCCGGCGTAGGTCAGGCTGATCATCCGCGGCACGTTCACGCCCATGGCCTGGACCAGCGCCGGGTTCTCGGTGGCAGCGCGAAGGCGTGCGCCGAGCTGAGTGCGCTCGATCAGCAGCCAGGTGATCAGGCACATGCCGGCGGCCGCTACGACGACCCAGCCACGGTAGTTCGGCATGAACATGAAGCCGAGGTCGGTCGCGCCCGACAGCGCCTGCGGGATGCGATACGGCATGCCGGAGCTGCCGAAGGCGTTGCGCGCCAGCCCCTCGATGATCAGCGCCATGCCGAAGGTGAGCAGCAGGCCATAGAGGTGGTCGAGCTTATACAGCCGGCGGATAATGGTGCGTTCCAGCAGCAGCCCGAACGCGCCGACGATCAGCGGCGCCACGATCAGCGCCGGCCAATAGCCGAGGCTGAGCCAGTCCGGCACCATGAGATCGGGCGAGATCATCGCAAGCCAGGTGTTCGGCGTCAGCAGCATCCAGCCGACGAAGGCGCCGAGCATGAACAACGCGCCATGGGCAAAGTTGATGATGTTCAGCATGCCGAAGATGACGGCGAGGCCGAGCGACAACAACGCGTAGAACGCACCGTTGATCAGGCCGAGCAGCAACTGGCCGAACAGCAGTGGACCCGGGATGCCGAAGATCATGAACATCGGCTTGTCCTATGCACGAACCAGGGGACAGCCGCCCTCGCTGAGCGGCTTCCAGGCTTTGTCTGCCGGTGTCGCGGCGACCTGCTTGAAATAGTCCCACGGATACTTGCTCTCGGCGGGTTTCTTGACCTCGAACAGATAGGACGGGACCATGGCCAGACCGTCGGCGCGAATGCTGCCCTTGCCGAATGCGTCGTCGTCGGTCGGCATCGCCTTCATGCGGGCGACAACCGCGGCGCCGTCCGATTTCGCGCCGATGCCGAGGTCCTGCACCGCCTTCAGGAAGTGGAGCGTGCCGGCGTAGTTGCCCGCGGTGGTCATGTTCGGCGTCGTCGCCGGCACGCGCTCCCGCATGCGCTTGGTGAAGGCGCGCGTGCGGTCGTTCATGTCCCAATAGAAGCTCTCGGTCAGAAACAGCCCCTGCGCCGCCTCGAGGCCGAGCCCGTGCACATCGTTGATATACATGAGCAAAGCGGCAATCTTCATGTTGCGGGTCAGCCCGAACTCCGCTGCCTGCTTGATGCTGTTCACCGTGTCCGCGCCGGAGTTGCACAGGCCCAGCACCCTGGCGCCGCTCGCCTGGGCCGAGACCAGGAACGAGCTGAAATCCGTCGTGCCGGGGAACGGATACAGCGACGCGCCCGTCACCTTGGCGCCGGCCGCCGTCACGAATTGCGTGGCGTCGCGCTGCAGTTGCTGGCCGAACACATAATCGGCGGTGACGAAGTACCAGCTATCGCCGCCGGCCGCGACCATCGCGCCGCCGGTGGAGTGCGCGAGCATGTAGGTGTCGTACGACCAATGGATCGTGCTTGGTGTGCATTGGATGCCCGTGAGGTCCGCGGTGGCTGCGCCGGTATTTATATAGGCGCGGTTCTTCTCCCGCGCGACGTTGTTGACCGCGAGCGCCACGGAGCTGGTCGGCACATCGACGATCAGGTCCACGCCGTCGCGGTCGAACCATTGCCGGGCGATGCCGACGCCGATGTCGGGCTTGTTCTGGTGGTCGGCGGCGACGACCTCGATCTGCATGCCGCCGCCGAACTCGGAAACCGCCTGTTTCACGGCGGCGACCCCGAGCATGCCGCCGATGTCGCGATATGGGCCGGACTGGTCGTTCAGCACGCCGATGCGGACGACGTTCTGCTGCGCCCGGCCCGCGCGCGGCAATGCCAGGCTGGCGGCGGCTGCAGTGCCCAGGAAAGTCCGGCGGTCAATCTGCGTCATGGCAATCCTCAGGCATGGACAAAGGAGCAGCCGCCGTCGGCCAATGGGCGGAAGGCCTGGTCGGCCGGTGTGGTGGCAACAAGCTTATAGTAGTCCCAGGGAGCCTTGCTCTCGGAGGGCTTCTTGACCTCGAACAAGTATACTGGATGAATTTTCCGGCCATCCTCGCGGATCATGCCGGCGCCGAACGCGTCGTCGTCGGTCGGCATCGCCTTCATGCGCGACACGGTGGCGGCACCGCTCTTTTTGGCCTCGGCGACGCCCATGTCGGCCACGGCCTTGAGGTAGTGCAGCGCGCCCGCGTAGCAGCCGGCGTGCGACATGGCCGGATGGATGCCGCCCGTCTTCGGCAGCACGCGCTTGGTGAAGGCCCGGGTGCGGTCGTTCAGGTCCCAGTAGAAGCTTTCTGTCAATACCAGCCCCTGCGCCGCCTCCAGCCCCAGCGCATGGACGTCGTTCAGGAACACCAGCAGGCCCGCGAGCCGCACGCCGGATTGCGTGAGGCCGAACTCCGCCGCCTGCTTGATGGTGTTCACCGTATCGGTGCCGGCGTTGCAGATGCCGACGACCTTGGCGCGCGACGCCTGTGCCTGCAGCAGGAACGAGCTGTAGTCGGTATTGCCCGGGAACGGGTGCCGCACGCTGCCCAGCACCTTGCCGCCGGCCTGCTTGACGAAATTGGTGGTGTCCCGCTCCAGCGCGGTGCCGAACGCGTAGTCGGCGGTGATGAAGAACCAGGTGTCGCCCCCCGCCTTCACCATCGCCGCCCCGGTCGAGTGCGCCAGCATCCAGGTGTCATAGGTCCAGTGCACCGTCGTCGGCGCGCAGGCCGAGCCCGTCAGGTCCGCGGTGGCGCCGGTCGAGTTGATATAGACCCGGTCCTTTTCCTTGCACACGCCGTTCACCGCCAGCGCCACGCCGGAGTTGGCGACGTCGATGATCATGTCGACGCCCTCGCGGTCGATCCACTGCCGGGCGATCGTGGTGCCGATGTCGGTCTTATTCTGGTGGTCGCCGGAGATGACCTCGACCTGGAAGCCCTTGGAGCCGAACTCCTCGACCGCCTGCCGCACGCAGGCGACCGAGGTCGGCCCGCTGATGTCCCGATACACGCCGGACTGATCGTTCAGCACGCCGATCTTGATTGCCGCTGTCTGTGCCCGCACGGGCCGGGCCAGGGATGCGCCGGCAACCGTGGCGGCGGCGGTGGCGATAAGCGCACGGCGGTCCAGGATCATCGTCTCGCCCTCCCTAAACACGAACCAGCGGGCAGCCGCCCTTGTCGAGCGGACGGAACGCCTGATCGGCCGGCGTGGTGGCGAGCGGCTTCAGGTAGTCCCAAGGCCCCTTGCTCTCGGACGGCTGCTTGACCTCCCATAGGTATGACGGGTGCAGCACGCGGCCGTCGACGCGGATCGTGCCGGGCCCGAACGCGTCGTCGTCCGTCGGCAGCGCCTTCATCTGCGCGACCGTCGCCGCGCCGTCCTGCTTCGCGTTGGCGATGCCCATGGCGGAGGCGACCTTCAAGTAGTGCAGCACGCTCGAATACACCCCCGCCTGCACCATGCCCGGCCGCTGGTTCGGCTTCTTGGGCTTCAGCCGGTTGGAAAAGGCGCGGGTGCGGTCGTTCAGGTCCCAGTAGAAGCTGTCGGTCAGCACCAGCCCCCGCGCGACCTCCAGCCCCATCGAATGCACGTCGCTGATGAACACCAGCAGCCCGGCCAGCTTCATCTTGCTGTTGATGCCGAACTCCTGCGCCTGCTTGATCGAGTTGACCGTGTCGGCGCCGGCGTTCGCCAAACCGAGCACCTTGGCGCCGGACGCCTGTGCCTGCAGCAGCACGGAGGAGAAGTCGGTCGTGCCGGGGAACGGATACTTGACGCCGCCCAGCACCTTGCCGCCCGCCTCGGTCACGAAATTGGTCGTGTCGCGCTGCAGCGCCTGGCCGAACGCGTAGTCCGCGGTGATGAAGAACCAGCTATCGCCGCCGGCCTTCACCAGCGCGCCGCCGGTCGACTTCGCCAGCATGTAGGTGTCGTACGCCCAGTGGATGGTGTTGGCGTTGCAGCTGGCCCCCGTCAGGTCCGAGGTGGCGGCGCCGGAGTTGAGGTAGACCTTGTTCTTGTCCTTGGCGACGCCGGCCACCGCGAGGCCCACCGCGCTGTTCGCCACCTCGACGATCACGTCCACGCCGTCGCGGTCGAACCACTGCCGGGCGACGCCGGAGCCGACATCCGTCTTGTTCTGGTGATCGGCCTGGAGCACCTCGACATTGAAGCCCTTGCCGGCGACGCCGAAGTCTTCGGTCGCGAGCTGGGCCGCGAGGACGGCGAGCGGGCCGCCCACGTCCTGATACGGGCCGCCCATGTCGGTCAGCACGCCGACCTTGAGCGTGTTGCCGGCTTGCGCGCGCCCCGGTCGCGCGGCCAGGATCGGCAGCGTCGCGGCTGCGGACCCCAACAGGCCCCGGCGGGAAATCGGCATAAAATAGCTCCTTTGACGGCCCGGCAGCGCGCGGGCCCTCGTTAAACGCCCAGATATTCGTGCAGCTTATCCATGTTCGCCGCCAGCTCGCTGTTCGGGATCATGTCAATGATGCGGCCGTGCTCCATCACGTAGTGCCGATCCGCCACGGTCGCCGCAAAGCGGAAGTTCTGCTCGACCAGCAGCACCGTGAAGCCGCGCGCCTTGATCTCGCGGATGGTGTGGCCGATCTGCTGGATGATGACCGGGGCCAGGCCCTCGGTCGGCTCGTCGAGCAGCAGCAGGCGCGCGCCGGTGCGCAGGATGCGTCCGATCGCCAGCATCTGCTGCTCGCCGCCGGACAGCTTGGTGCCCTGGCTTTTGGCGCGTT
>CAXTJW010000281.1:0-5309 GCA_964244305.1 uncultured Acetobacteraceae bacterium | reverse complement strand
GCGACCCGGCGCGGGTCAGGAACTCCGCATCCTCCTTGGTATAGATGTCGTTGGTAATCGCCGCGATGTCGAACCGCGGCGAGAAGCGCTTGCACAGCGCGTCCATCAGCGCCGTCTTGCCGGTGCCGACGGGGCCGCCGACGCCGACGCGGAGTGGGCCATGCGGGGATGTCATGTGCGGAACAGCCTCGTGTATTGGGTTTCGTGGCGCATGGCGGCGATGTCGGAGCGGAAGCATGCGCCGCCAAGGTCATCCAGCGTCGCGTGGCGGGTGGCCGCGGCCACGTCCTGCACCGCCGGTTCCAGCGCCGACAGCACGCGCAGCCCGGCGGTTTGGCCGAGCGGCACCAGCCGCACCGCAGCGCCGATCAGGTTGGCAGCGAAGGCGTGCAGGAACGCCAGCGCCGCCGGGTCGACCGCGACATCGTGCGCCGCGGCCAGCGCGCCGATGGCAACGGGATAGGCGATCGGCTGGCCGCTCGCGCGCAGCCCGGCCAACAGCGGCGCGCCCCAGACCTCGGCGGCGATGGCGAAGGCGTCGCCCTGGCCCAAGGTTTCGGCCCGGCGCTCATAGGCTGGCTGTGCCGCGGCGGCGAGCTCGGCCACCTCGGCGAGCGCCGCCGGGTCGCGGGCGGCGTGGGCGTGGCGGAGAATGATCGCGTCGCTGCGGCCCGAACCTTGGCGGAGCACATCGTCGAGCCATGCCGACAGGTCGTGTTCGGTGCGGATGTCCCCGGCTTCGACCGCCCATTCCAGTGCATGGGAATAGGCGTAGGCGCCGGTCGGGAAGGCCGGCGAAAGCCAGGTCAGCAGCTTGATGAGGTCAGTGGTCATGCGGGTGGGCGTGCTCGTCATCATGGGAGTGCGAATGGCCGCCCGCGTATGCGCCGCCTTCGGGATCGAATGGCGCATCGATTTCCGCGACGTGACCGCCCAGGCTGCGCACCATGTCGGCGATCACATGGTCGCGCCGGATGCGGAGATGGGCGCCCAATAGCTGGACCGGCAGATGCCGGTTTCCGAGGTGCCAGGCGATGCGGACCAGCGCGGCGGCGTCGTGCACGTGGATGTCGAGCAGCGGCTCCGGGCGGGCGCGGACCAGGATGATGCCGCCGTCGTCGAGCACCAATCCATCGCCGTCCCGGAGGCGCGCCGCAACCGGAAGGTCGACCAGCACGTCGTGCCCGGCCTCCGTCCGCAGCACGATGCGGCGGCGGAAACGGCGGTCGAAGTCGATCAGGACGGCGTCGACGCTGGAGGCGGCGTCCCACTCGCCGGCTTGTATCTGGGCGGTGGCGCGCATCAGGACTGCACGGGGTGCTGCGGCGCCGGCGGGCCCGCGTCGAACGGCTCGTCGTCCGGCTTCGGGGTTGCGTCGTGCTGCACAAAGACCCGTTTGGCGACGGCGCCGATGCCGGCCGTGGCGAAGCCGTCGACCGTCCCACTCATGACGCCGCCCATGAACGGAACGAATTTCGCGAGGTTGGCAACGCCGCCGCTCCCGGCCTTCGTCAGCAGCCGGACGCCAACCGCCTGGTTGATGCGGACCATCGTGGGGCCGGCGAGCTGCGTGACCATCCGCTCGCCGAGTTTTATGCCCACGCCGATGCCGACGTCCTTCAGCACATCGAGCACCGCACCGCCAGCGAGGCAGGCGATGGTCAGTGTCTTGACCTGGTCGCTCTGCAGGTCGTAACCGCGCGCGCGGGCGATTTCCTGCACCATGTGGATCTGCAGCGCGCTCACCCCGGCCACGTTGGCCGGGATCGCGATGGGCAGGGTGAACATGCCGCCGAGGTTGGTCGCAAATCCCAGGAGTCCGGCCTGCGCAGCCGCCCAACGGATGGTGGCCTCGACGGCCTCGTCGGCGTCGGCCGGCTTGCTCGTTCGCACCTCCGTCGAAAGCGCGTTCGTATCCTGCTTGCGGGCGCCGATCTGGTCATAGAGCCAATGCAGGCTGCGCAGCAGCGTTTCGCTGACGGCAGCGCTCGGGCTGGCCGCGGACGATTTGCCGTTCGGATCATTCGGGTCCGCTTGCATGATCCTTGCCAAATCAGAACAGAAAATACCGCTGCGCCATCGGCAGCACGACGGCGGGTTCGCAGGTCAGCAGCACGCCGTCGGCCCGCACTTCATAGGTCTCCGCGTCGACCTCGATGTTGGGGGTCGCATCGTTGTGGATCATGCTGCGCTTGCCGATGCCGCCCCGGGTGTCGCGCACGGCCGACAGACGCCGGCTCAGATGCAGGCGGTGACCGATGCCGTCGTCCAGCGCCGCCTGCGACACGAAGGTGATGCAGCTCGCCGCCATCGCTCCGCCGAACTGCCCGAACATCGGGCGGTAATGCACGGGCTGCGGGGTTGGGATGCTGGCATTGGGGTCGCCCATCGGCGCGCAGACGATGGTGCCGGCCTTCAGCACCAAATCCGGCTTCACCCCAAAGAACATCGGCGACCATAGCACCAGGTCGGCGAGCTTGCCGGGCTCGACCGAGCCGACCTCGTGCGACAGGCCCTGCGCGATGGCCGGGTTGATGGTGTATTTGGCGACGTAACGCTTGATCCGCGCATTGTCCGCGTCCGCGTCGCCCGGCAGCGAACCGCGTTGCTGCTTCATCTTATGCGCGGTTTGCCAGGTGCGGATCACGACCTCGCCCACGCGCCCCATCGCCTGGCTATCCGACGAGATCATGCTCAGCGCGCCCAGGTCGTGCAGGATGTCCTCGGCGGCGATCGTCTCGCGGCGGATGCGGCTCTCGGCGAAGGCGACGTCCTCGGGGATGGCCGGGTCGAGGTGGTGGCAGACCATGAGCATGTCGAGATGCTCGTCGAGCGTGTTCGACGTGTAGGGCCGCGTCGGATTGGTGCTGCTGGGCAGCACGTTCGGCAGCCCGGCGACGCGGATGATGTCGGGGGCATGGCCGCCGCCGGCGCCCTCGGTGTGGAAGGCGTGGATGGTGCGGCCCTGGAAGGCGGCGATGGTGTCCTCGACGAAGCCGCTCTCGTTCAGCGTGTCGGTGTGGATCATCACCTGCACGTCGAAGCGGTCGGCGACACTCAGCGCGCAGTCGATGCTGGCGGGGGTGGTGCCCCAATCCTCGTGCAGTTTCAGGCTACTGGCCCCGGCGCGGATCATTTCCTCCAATGCAGCCGGACGCGACGCATTCCCTTTGCCGGCGAAGGCGAGGTTGACCGGCAGGCCCTCGGCCGCCTGCAGCATGCGGGCGAGGTGCCATGGCCCCGGCGTGCATGTGGTGGCGCTGGTGCCAGTCGCCGGGCCGGTGCCGCCGCCGACCAGCGTCGTGATGCCGGCGGCCAAAGCCTCCTCGATCTGTTGCGGGCAGATGAAGTGGATGTGGCTGTCGACGCCGCCCGCGGTGAGGATCTTGCCCTCGCCGGCGATGATCTCGGTGCCGGGTCCGATGACGATGGTGACGCCGGGCTGCACGTCGGGGTTGCCGGCCTTGCCGATCGCGTGGACCCGGCCGTCGAGGATGGCGACGTCGGCCTTCACGATGCCCCAGTGGTCGATGATCAGCGCGTTGGTGATAACTGTGTCGACGGCGCCCTCGGCCTGCGACGCCTGCGATTGGCCCATGCCGTCGCGGATGACCTTGCCGCCGCCGAATTTCACTTCCTCGCCATAGGTGGTGAGGTCGTTTTCTACCTGCGCGAACAGGTCGGTGTCGGCCAGGCGGACGCGGTCGCCGGTGGTCGGGCCGTACATGTCGGCATAGGCACGGCGGGGAATGCGGGTCATAGCGGCCCCATGACGTCGCCGCGGAAACCCTGGACGATGCGGGCGCCGCGATAGGGGATCAGGGTTATCTCGCGCGTCTGCCCGGGCTCGAAGCGCACGGCGGTGCCGGCGGCGATGTCGAGCCGCTGGCCGCGGGCCTGGGTGCGGTCGAACTGCAGGGCCGCGTTGGTCTCGGCGAAATGGTAGTGGCTGCCGACCTGGATCGGGCGGTCGCCGGTGTTGGCGACGATCAGCGTCGTGCGCGGCAGCCCGGCGTTCAGCTCGATGTCGCCGTCAACGGTCAGGACCTCGCCGGGGATCATGGTTCCGCCTTTCAACGTATCGGCTCGTGGACAGTGACGAGTTTGGTGCCGTCGGGGAAGGTGGCTTCGACCTGGATATCGGCGATCATCTCGGCGATGCCTTCCATGACCTGGTCGCGGGTGAGCACGCCGGCGCCGGCCTCCATTAGATCGGCGACGCTGCGGCCATCGCGGGCGCCCTCGACCACGAAGTCGGAGATCAGCGCGATCGCCTCGGGATGGTTCAGCTTCACGCCGCGCTCGAGCCGGCGCCGGGCGACGTTGGCGGCCATGGCGATCAGCAGCTTGTCCTTCTCGCGCGGGGTCAGGTGCATATGGGATCCCTCAACAAAGCCAGACGCGGGGCAGCGGACGCCCGGCGCGCAACACCGCCAATCCTGCCACGACGGCGCCACGTAGGCACGCGCCATCTGGGGCAACGATGCGTGCAATGAGCATGCCGTTCCAGGCGGATGCGCCGGCATCGTGCCCGGCCAGCGCCTGGCGCAGCGCATCGAGCTTGGTTTCCGCATCTGGCGCCGCATGGATCAGGGTTGCGACGCCCCGCGCCGACCCGGCTGTCGCCCGATGCGCCAGCAATGCGTGCACTGCGCCATCGAAGCGGATCGCGTCATGCAGCAGCATGCGCCCGTCGCGGCGCAACTGGATCAGGTCGCGGATGTCGGCCTCATGCACCGCCTCGCCCATCGCCGTCCGGCCGAACACGAGCTGTTCCACCCCCAGGAACCACGAGTTTTCGGCAAGGTCCACCAGCAGGCGGCGCCGGACGGCGCAGCGATCGAACAGGATGCTTTCCTGCGGCAGCCACTCCAGCGACGCGCCCGGCATTACGCGGAGTGCGGTCGAAACCTGGGCCGGAGCGGTGCCGGGCAGGGCACGATAGAAACGCTCCGCCGCCTGCGAGGCCACCGTCGCCTGCGTGCCCGGGCCGGCCGAGATCGTCGTGTCCAGGTGGTCGCCGCCGGCAACCCCGCCGGAACTATTGAGCGTGATGGCACCGGTCCAGGCGTCATGCTCGATGCGCGGAAACCGTGCCTTGAGGCAGCCCTCCTGGCGCAGGCCGTCCAGCACGGTTGCGGCGTCGCGGCGCTTGAACGAAATGCGCAGCGTGCCGCGAGCACGCTGATGCGCGAACGACACCGCATCCATCGGGCGTGCTACCCAATCAGCGCCTTGAGCTTGGCCCGCACCTCGAACAGTTCGCTGTGGCTGACCCGGCCCCTGCGCTCGGCCCGGCGTGCGCCCCA
>CAXTJW010000280.1:0-5330 GCA_964244305.1 uncultured Acetobacteraceae bacterium | reverse complement strand
GTGTTCATCCCGATCCTGTTCATGGGCGGCCTGCTGGGCAAGCTGTTCCACGAGTTCGCGATGGTGCTGACGATCGCAATCGGGCTGTCGGCCGTCGTGTCGTTGACCCTGACGCCCATGATGTGCGGGCAGTTCATGGGCGCGCATGTCGCGCCGCGCGGCGTATGGGGCTGGATCGACCGTGGCGTCGACCGCGCGTTCGATGCCGCCCAACGCAACTACCTGCGCAGCCTGAACGGCCTGCTGCGCTGGAAGTGGATAGTCCTGCTGGTGACGCCCGCGATCATCCTGGGCATCGTCAAGCTGTATGGCTATGTCCCCAAGGGCTTCCTGCCGACCCAGGACACCGGCGTGCTGATGGGCGGCACGACGGCCAGCCCCGATATCAGCTTCGACGCCATGGCGGCCCGGCAGAAGCAAGTCGTGGGCGTTCTGCTCGCCAATCCCGCCGTCGAGAGCGTCGGCAGCGTCATCGGTATCACCAGCGGATGGTCGAGCATCAACCGCGGGCAGCTTACCGTTTCGCTGAAGCCACGGTCTGAGCGCGAGATCAGCAGCGAGGAGGTATTGGCTCGGCTGCGGCCGCAGCTCATGCAGATGTCCGGCATCGAGACGCAGCTCTACTCGGCGCAGGATCTACGCGGCGGCGGGCGGTCGGGCGGCACCGGCTTCCAGTTCGTGCTGCTGGACGAGGACCTGAACGAGCTGCGGGTTTGGACCCTGAAGCTGCAGGAGGCGCTGCGCGGCGTCCCAGGGATCGAGGACGTCTCGAGCGACCAGGACCGGCCGGGGCCGCAGGCCAATGTAGTCATCGACCGCGACGCCGCCTCCCGCCTCGGCGTCTCCGTAAGCGCCATCGACGCCGCGCTGAGCAACGCCTACTCGCAGCGCCAGGTGTCGATCATCTACACCCAGCGCAACCAGTATCGCGTGGTGCTCGAAACGTTGCCGGGGCTGCAGATCGACCCGGAGCTGCTCGGCCGGCTGTATGTGCCGGGGACCGGCGCGCAGCAGGTGCCGATCAACAGCGTCGTGCGGCTCAATGTCGCGACCGCGCCGCTGGCGGTGAAGCATCAAGGGCAGTTTCCGTCGTCCAGCATCAGCTTCAACCTGAAGCCCGGCACCTCGCAGGGCGACGCGATCGCCTTGGTGACAGACACGGTGCGGAACCTGCGCATGCCGGAAGCGGTCCGGACGGAGTTCGCCGGCGACGCGAAGTTCCTGCAGCAATCGCTCTCCAGCCAGCCGTTCCTGATCATGGCGGCCATCGTGTCGATCTATATCGTGCTCGGCATTCTGTATGAGAGCCTGATCCATCCGCTGACGATCATCTCGACCTTGCCCTCGGCCATATTGGGGGCGTTTCTCGCGTTGCTGATCACCGGGGGCGAGCTCAACGTGCTCGCCATCATCGGCGTCGTGCTGCTGCTAGGCATCGTGAAGAAGAACGCGATCATGCTGGTGGATTTTGCGCTGGAGGCGGAGCGGGAGCTGGGCATGACGCCGCACGCGGCGATCCTGGAGGCGTGCCGCGAGCGTTTCCGGCCCATCATGATGACGACGCTCGCGGCATTGCTGGGCGCGGTTCCATTGGCGCTGGCGTCCGGCACCGGGTCGGAGTTCCGCCGTCCGCTCGGCATCGCGATCTGCGGCGGGCTGATTTTGTCGCAGGTGCTGACGCTGTATACGACGCCGGTGATCTACTTGGCGCTGGAGCGGCTCGCGACGGGGCGGCGAGGACGCGCCCAGATTACTCCGCAGCCCGCTGAATAGCTTCTGGCGCCATGCGGTTTTGCACTTCACCGGACAAGGTGAGGGCCGCGGTAACCAGCGCCACGTGGCTGAAAGCCTGCGGGAAGTTGCCGGTGAAGCGGGCCGCCTTGGGATCGTACTCTTCGCTGAGCAGTCCGACGTCGTTGCATAGCCCAATCAGGCGCTCGAACAGCGCGCGTGCATCCTCCGTCCGCCCTTGGCAATGCATGGCGGAGGCGAGCCAGAAGCTGCAGGCGAGGAACGCGCCCTCCCCCGCCGGCAGGCCATCCTTGCCGTCCTCGGTCCGGTAGCGCAGCACGTAGCCGTCCACCAACAGGTCGCGCTCGACCGCCTCGATCGTGCCGCGTATGCGCGGGTCGTCATGCGGCAGGAACCCGGTGAACGAGATCAGCAGCAGGCTAGCGTCCAGCGCCGTGGAGCCGAAGCTCTGGACAAAGCTGCCGAGCTTCTCGTCGTAGCCGTCACGGCAGACCGTGGCGTGGATGATGTCCCGGGTGGCGCGCCATTGCTCGATGGGTCCCTCCAGGCCGTAATCCTCCGCATCCTGGATGCACCGGTCGAAGGCGACCCAGGCCATAACCTTGCTGAAGGTGAAGTGCCGCCGGCCGCCGCGGGTCTCCCACAGGCCCTCGTCCGGAGTTTCCCAGACCGTTTCGAGATGCTTAAGCATGGCGCACTGCACCGACCAGGTCTGGGTGTTCATCAACAGCTTGGCGCGCCGGGCGGCGTGGAGGGCGTCCATCACCTCGCCGTAGACGTCGAGCTGCAACTGCGATGCGGCGGCGTTGCCCACGCGCACCGGGCCTGCGCCCTGATAGCCCGGCAGGAAGGAGATCTCCTGTTCGGTCAGCCGCCGCTCGCCGGCAATGCCATACATGATCTGCACTTGGTCCGGGCTGCCGGCGATGCTGCGGTGCAGCCACTCGGCCCAGGCGACGGCCTCGTCATAGTATCCCGTCGACATGAAGGCGAACAGCGTGATGGTGGCGTCGCGCAGCCAGCAGAACCGGTAGTCCCAGTTCCGCGAACCGCCGAGCGCCTCCGGCAGCGATGCCGTCGGCGCGGCCACGATGCCGCCGGTCTGGGTGAACGTAAGGCACTTCAACGTCAGCAGGGAGCGCTTGACCGCAGCGGCCCAGGGTCCGTTGTAGGCGAGCCGGTTGGCCCAGGCGGCCCAGTGCAATTCCGTCGCATAGAGCGCGTCATCGACGTCGACGCTCGCTGGGATCGGCAGGTGCGACTCGCCCTGGGTCAGGACAAAATAGGCGCGCTCGCCGGCCGCGACGGAGAAGTTGGCGACCGTCTGCATCGACTCGCCGCGTATCGGGACGTTGGTGCGCAGGACGACCACCTGTGGCCCGGCGATCGCGACGACGCCGTTGCCGCCGGGCCGCTTGGTGACCCAGGGCACCGCGTTGCCGTAGTCGAAGCGCAGCGCCAGCTCCATGCGCATCGGCACGGCGCCGCGGCGGCCCTCGACGATGCGGACGATGCAGCTGTTCGGGCTGTTCGGCACCATGAAGTCGATGATGACGACCTGCCCATCCGGGCTGTCGAACACCGTCTCGAGCACCAGGCTGCCGTCGCGGTAGCTGCGGGTGGCAGTGGCGTCCGGCGTCGTCGGGGCAATAAGGAAACGGCCGTTCCGCTCGTCGCCGAGCAGGGCGGCGAAGCATGCGGCGCTGTCGAACCGGGGCCAGCACAGCCAATCGATGCTGCCGTTGCGGCCGACCAGCGCGGCTGTGCTGCAATCGCCGATCAGCGCGTAGTCCTCGATGGGCAGAGCCATAGCCGGAGGGTTTGTCATTGCTATCCTGGACGCTGCGTCGACGACAAGGTTGCATCGAGCCAGCGGCGCAGGATAGCCGTTGCCGCTTCGGGCCGCTCCATCGGCAACAGGTGCCCGGCGCCCTCGACGATTTGCAGGTCGGCGCCGGGGATGAGCCCGGCGATCTCGACGGCAAGCTCGGGCGGGGTCAGCAGGTCGCCGGCGCCGACGGCGACCAGGGTCGGTACGGTGACGCGCGCAAGGCCGGGACGGCTGTCGGGCCGGGCGACGATAGCGGCCTGCTGGCGCAAATAGGCCGCCTGACCGACGCGGTCGGCCATCGCCATGACCTCATTGCACATCGCCTGGTCATGCAGCCGGTCGGGGTGCAGCAGCAACGGCAACAGGCGCGGGGTCACGCCCTTGAAGCGGCTGCCGCGGGCGACCAGCGCCATCATGCCGCGGCGGCGTCGCGCCTGCTCCGGCGTGTCCGGCCGGGCGCTGGTGTCCATGAGGCAGAGGCCGGCGACGCGTTCGGGCGCCAGGCGCATCAATGCCATGGCCGCGTAGCCGCCCATGCTCAACCCGGCCACGGCGAAACGTTCGGGCATGCCGTTTAAGGCGCGCCGCGCCGTGCCGTCGAGGGCGCGCCGCGCCATGTCGTCGAGGCTGTCGTCCTGCGTGCAATCGGCGACGATGCAGGCGAAGCTGCCGGACAACGCATCGATCTGGTCGCGCCACAGACGCAGGTCGCATAACAGGCCAGGGAACAGCAGCAGTGATGGCTTGCCGGCGGGATGTGTCGCCTGTGTCATGACTGGTTTATACGGTGCCGTATTTGCTCTGAAAAGCTTGACTTCTGCGGTCTATTTACCGATATCCCAGCCGTCGCGTGCCACCTGGCGCGGTCGCCGCGCATCGGCGATAAGTCACCCCTGCAGTATCGAGATGTATTTTTGACGGATATCACGGCCGCTCCAGCGGAAGACGCCACGCACGCGGACCCCGCGCCGGATGACTCGCATTCGGAGCGTGAGCAGTTGCATGTCCCAGGCGGAGCGTCGGAGGATGTTGTCGCGCCGGAGCAAGTTGAAGACACAGCGCCGCAGGACACCACGTCCGAAAGCATGACGGCGGACGAAGCGGCTTATCACGACGAGGAAGCGGCCGAGCCGAACGGGTTCGCCGACCTGGGCCTGTCTGCGGAGATCCTGCGGGCGATCGACGACATGGGTTACCGTACGCCGACCCCGATCCAGGCGCAGGCGATCCCGACCGTGCTCATGGCGCGCGACGTGCTGGGCTGCGCGCAGACCGGCACCGGGAAGACCGCGAGCTTCGTGCTGCCGTTGATGGACATCCTGTCCGGCAGCCGCGCCCGTGCACGCATGCCGCGCAGCTTGATCCTGGAGCCGACGCGCGAGCTTGCATTGCAGGTCGCCGAGAACTTCGTTCAATACGGCAAGTACCTGAAGCTGAACCACGCGTTGCTGATCGGCGGCGAGAGTTTGTCGGACCAGAAAGAAGCCCTGATGAAGGGCGTCGACGTGCTTATTGCGACGCCGGGCCGGCTGATGGACCTGTTCGATCGCGGCGGGCTGTTGCTGACCGACACCAAGATCCTGGTGATCGACGAGGCCGACCGGATGCTCGACATGGGGTTCATTCCGGATATCGAGAAGATCGTCGGATTCCTGCCGAAGGCGCGGCAGACGCTGTTGTTCAGCGCGACGATGGCGCCTGAAATCCGGCGGCTCGCGGACGCGTTCCTGTCCAACCCGAAGGAAAT
>CAXTJW010000279.1:2355-5354 GCA_964244305.1 uncultured Acetobacteraceae bacterium | reverse complement strand
AGAAGGCGACCTGGATGGCGCTGGAGGCGATCCAGGTGCTGGGCGGCAACGGCTATATTAACGACTATCCGACGGGGCGGCTGCTGCGGGATGCTAAGCTGTATGAGATTGGGGCGGGGACCAGCGAGATCAGGCGGATGCTGATTGGGCGGGAGCTGTTTCGGGAGACAGCTTAGTGCATATGGAGCCCAGGTCGCCCTACCGGCTCTATTTAAACAAATCTCTCACTTGATCCTGAGTGCGCGTACCCGACTCGAACTCCTGTTTGCCTTGATACAAAATGTGGCCGAGGTACGTCTGCAGCAACATCGCACTTCCAATCGAGATTAGATAAGCATCTTGGTAACGGCCTCTGTTGCGTTGAATGAGCGCTCCGGTCGAACCATCATCGCCAACCGCAAAAATAATCTCGGCGCTCGCCGCGCCCTCACGTTTCTCGTTCTCGGCAGGGCATTTAATTTCGGGGAAGCACGTCAGCCGTTTTTTAATACCCCGGACCCGGTTCTCGTGAGCGGTTCTCGACCATTGGGCGGATTTGCAAAGTGCTGTCCGAGTTTGGTTGAGTTCCTGTGGCGACATTGTAATCGACGTCCTGATCTTGTCGACTGCCGTTGACTTTGGATCGATAAATTTCAGGTTGAACGACAACTCTCCAGCGTCGGTCACATTCGGCTCGAGCCAGAAGTCACCTTGCTCCGTACTGCCAGGAATCGTGTAGGGGATTTTTGGAAACAGCTCCGAGGACTTGCGTGCCGTAATCTGTAGGTCCGGATCATTCGGCTTGATTGAGGTCGTGTATTGGGAGAGTTCAGTAGTCCTCTCCCTAAACTGGCCCTGCACCTCCGCAACTCTCGCATTCAGCGCCGTGATGGCTTCCTGCGCTACGCCGCTGACACTTCCACAGGTGCTGTCGACCGCCTCTTGCCTTTGTTCCTGGATTATGACTCGATACAAATCCATCAAGCCGCGCAGGTCGGACGCCTCATTTTCCAGGCGCTGGACGACCACTACATTCGTTGTCGTATTGTTGATCACGGTCTGGGGTCGGGCAGCGGTAGCATCTCGCTGCGCCTCGAATCGTTGTAGAAATTGGTCTGAAACAGGAAAATAGGTATCGTTGCCTGGACGTTGGCAATAGGCCTTCCCGTTTGTTGCGCGCGTGCAGCCGCGATAGCCATCAAAGACGAAATCCTGGCTGAAGGCATTAAATACGGTCAGAATGCTAAGTAGCGTTCCGAGCAAAACAGCGTGAAGATAGAGTTTCATACGCGCCTCACTACGATGGGCATACGAGTTCTTCGGAAGTGCCCTGTTTCCCATCTGGAAGAACGATAGTCTCTTGCACCTTTGAACACTTCTGACCGCTCGCGTTCGTCACGTGACCTTTGTTGACGTAGCTGGCTTTTGTCAGTGTCGCCGGTCGGGACTGCGTCGAAGTGCCTCCGCTGTTGGAAGACGACGCCCAGCGAGTTGACGCGCCGACCGGCTCGCGCGCGACCTGCTGCAAAGCTTGTTCACGCTGGCGCCGTTGGTCGTCGGACAGAGACTGTACAATTGGCGCCATGAGCCCTGAAAGCATACCGAGATTGCCACTCGACGAGCGCCCAACCGTTCCCAAGGCGCTGCTCATAGTCTGCATGAGGCCGGAGGGTAGGCTTGGAGCGAAGCCTGATCCGGTCCCTGACTCCATGGCCGACCCACCGGCACAACCGGCGACGGCAAGGAGCAAGCTTAATTTTACGACATAACAAACGACGATCGGCGTTTGCTGTAGAAATTTCCTCAACGTAACCTCCATGCGTCGCTCAAAACGCGGGATCTGACACCAGCAACGCTTATCTCTTATCGACGAGAATGGCACAAGAACCTACAAGTCAAGATGCAGTGCGAAGTAGCGCCACTGATCCGTTGAGAGACTTATATTGCGCTTGAAAAACATATGTTCCCTTCGGACAATTTCATAATGTTCATAAGGCGAGATGCACAAAATCTTCTTGTTGCAATTAATACAGACTTATTCTCGGGCGATACATATTGATATAAGATAGATTATACATGGAATTTCTGTTCGAGGCTAATAAGCTCTCTAGAGGCACACGCTGGATACATCGCACGACAGGTATCAGGACCAGTCGCTGCGTCTAATGTTCCTAATTATCCGCCCGCGCCGCCGCGACCGCCTGCTGCAAGTCGCCCAACTCGATCAGCCCGGCAAACACCTTCTTACCCACAATCAGCGCCGGGGTCCCCTGCAGCCCAATCTGCTGCGCCAGCGCCACGTTGCGCTCGAGACGCGCCTTGATCGCCGGGTCGTCCATGTCCCGCATCAGCCGCCCGCCATCGAGCCCCAGCCGTTCGGCCTCGGCGCGCAGCGTGTCCCGGGTCGGCGGCGCACTGTCGCCCATCACCGCCTGCTGCAGCTTGAAATAGCCGCCCTGGCGCTGCGCCGCTAACAGCGCGCGGCTCTCCAACTGGCTGGCCGGGCCCAGGATCGGCAGGTCCTTGAACACGATCCGCACCTTCGGGTCGGCCTGCAGCAGTGCTGCGTGCGTCGGCAGCATGCGGCGGCAATATGGGCAGCGCGTATCGTAGAACTCCACGATGGTGACGTCGCCGAACGCGTTGCCGGCCACGGGATCGGCCGGGTCCAGCAGGCTGCTGCCAAGTTTCGCCAGGGTATCGCGCATCGCCGCATCCTGACGCTTCCCGTCGTCGGCCTGCAGCGCCGCCAGCGCCTCCCGCAGGATGGATGGATCGGCACGAAGCGCGTCCCGCAACACGCCGATGACGTCGGCCCGCTGGTCGGAGGTGAGACCCTGCCCGATGGCCGGCGCGGCCAGAGCCAGGCTGGCAGCCAGGACAAGAGAATAGGTCAGGCGCATTGGGAACATCCTCGAACTGGGGCGACTTTGCGTCGGTCCGGCATAGCACTGGTTGCCGGTCGAGGCGAAGGCCGCTATGGCACGACCCTCACCATGCAAAGGGATCAATCGTTGGGA
>CAXTJW010000279.1:0-2255 GCA_964244305.1 uncultured Acetobacteraceae bacterium | reverse complement strand
GTCGCCGACGAGCCGCGGGCGGCGCTGGCGGCGCGCGAGGTCCTGGCGCTGGGCGGCACGGCGGCCGACGCGGCGGTTGCGTTGGGCTTTACCCTGGCCGTGACCCTGCCGTCCCGCGCCGGGCTCGGCAGCAGCGGCGCATGCCTGACCTATAGCCCCAGCCGCAACGGACCCGGCCAGGGCAGCCCCGAGGCCATCGTGTTCGTCGCCGCCACCCCCACCGCGCCGCCGCCCAACACCGATCGCCCGGCGGCCGTGCCGATGTTCGCCCGCGGCCTGTTCGCCCTGCACGCGCGCTATGGCAAGCAGCCGTTCGAGAGCCTGATCGCGCCGGCCGAGCAGCTCGCCCGGTTCGGCGTGCCGATCTCGCGCGCATTGCTGCGCGACCTCGAGCCGGTTGCCGCGCCACTCGCGGCGGACCCGAACGCGGCGGCCGTGTTCGCGCCCGGCGGTAAGCCGCTCGGTCAGGGCGGGACGTTGGTGCAGAACGACCTCGGCGGCACCTTGGCCCAACTCCGCACCGCGGGCGTAGGCGACCTGTATCAGGGCGCGCTGGCCCGCCGTTTGGAGGAGGCGTCGGGCATTGCCGGCGGCGGGCTGTCGCTGGCCGACCTGCGGGCCGCACTGCCGCGCACCGCTGCGCCGATCGTCGTCCGCGCCGGCAATGACAGCGTGGCGTTCCTGCCGCCGCCGGCCGATGGCGGGCTCGGCGCCGCGGCGGCGTTGCAGTCGCTGCAGTCCAACCCGAACGACGTCGGCACGGCCCAGGCGCGCGCCATCGCCGCCGTCGCGCAGCTGCGCCAAAGCGGCGGCGATCCGCTGGCCGTGCTGGCTGCGGCGCGCTCCGGCGGCTCGCTGCCGGCGCTGCCGGCGTCCACCGGTTTTGCCGTGCTGGACAAGGACGGCAACAGCGTCGCCTGCGCGGTGACGATGAACAACCTGTTCGGCACCGGGCGCATCGCTCCGGGGACCGGCATCCTGCTCGCGGCCTCGCCCCGTGCCGCGACGCCGCCATTGCTCGCGGCAGCCATCGCCTGGAACGCCAACCTGCGCGGCTTCCGGGCTGCCGTCACCGGATCAGGGCAAGAGGGCGCATCGCTGGCCGTCGCCGTGGGCCTGAACAATGCGCTGCGGTCCAACGCCGCCTTGCCGGCCCCGGTGCCGGAACCCGGCCGCGCCAACGCGATCGCCTGCTCGCGCTATTTGCCGGACAACGACGCCTCCTGCAGCTCGGCCGTCGATCCACGCAGCGCCGGGCTTGCGGCGGGAAGCAACTAGGGTGGCATTGAAGGTCGGCCGCGGCGCGCATGCCCCGCCGTTCCTGGTGATGGACGTGATCGCGGCTGCAAATGCCCGGCAGGCGGCGCTGGGTCCCGCGGACCCGCGCGTCATTCGCATGGAGGTCGGGCAGCCCGGCACCGGGGCGCCCGCCGGCGCGGTGGCGGCCGTAATGGCAGCGCTGCAGAGCGGCGACTCGCTCGGCTATACCGAGGCCCTGGGGCGGCCGTCGCTGCGCCACCGTATCGCCGCGCATTACCGGGATTGGTATGGCACCGAGGTGCCGCCGCGCCGGATCGCGGTGACGATGGGGGCCAGCGGCGCTTTCCCGTTGGCGTTCCTGGCCGCTTTCGATCCTGGCGACCGGGTGGCGCTCGCGGCGCCGTTCTACCCGCCTTACGTCAACATCCTGACCGCGCTCGGGCTGCACCCCGTCATCCTGGAGACGGGGCCGGCGACGCGCTACCAGCCGACGGTCGCGTTGCTCGAACAGTTGGACCCGGCGCCGGACGGCCTGATCGTCGCCAGCCCCTGCAATCCCGCCGGCACGATGCTGTCCCCGGACGAGCTCGCCGCCATCGCTGCCTGGTGCGACGCGCGCGGGGTGCGCCTGATCTCGGACGAGATTTACCATGGGCTGCAATATGGCCGCAGCGTCGCGACGGCGGCCGCGTTCAGCCCGAATGCCATCGTGATCAACAGCTTTTCCAAGTATTTCAGCATGACCGGATGGCGAGTCGGCTGGATGGTGCTGCCCGACGACCTGCTGCGCCCGGTCGAATGCCTGGCGCAGAACCTTTTTATTTCTGCGCCGCACATTTGCCAGGTTGCGGCCGAGGCGGCATTCGACTGCGCACCCGAGCTCGAGCTCAATGTCGCGCGATACCGGCGCTCCCGCGACCACCTGATGGCGGCGCTGCCCGAGGCCGGGTTCCCGGACATCGCGGCTCCGGATGGGGCGTTCTACCTCTATGCCG
>CAXTJW010000278.1:0-5471 GCA_964244305.1 uncultured Acetobacteraceae bacterium | reverse complement strand
GGTTGGAGGTTGCCGTGGCTGCGTTTTCGCCGTTGTTGGATGTGCTGGCAGAGGTTCCTGATCCGCGCCGGGCACAGGGGCAACTCTACAAGCTGCCCTACGTGCTGCTGTTCGCCATCCTGGCCATTGTGACCGGCTGCAACTCGTATCGCGGGATCGTCACGTTCATCGACGTCCACCGCCGCAGGCTGAACGCGGCCTTCGGCCTGAACTGGCGCCGTGCGCCCGCGCACACCGCCGTCCGCTACATCCTCCAAGGGCTCGACCCGGCCGGGGTGGAAGCGGCTTTCCGCCGCCATGCCGCCCTGCTGCAGGCGGCGCATGCCACGCTTGGGCAGGGCAGCATCGCTCTCGATGGCAAGACGCTGCGCGGCAGCGTCGACAAGTTCAACGACCGTGCTGCCGCCCAGGTGCTGAGCGCGTTCGCCGTCGACACCGCGCTGGTGCTCGCGCACATCGACATTGCCGAGAAGTCCAACGAGATCCCGGCCGCACAAACGCTGCTGGCCGAACTCGGCCTCGCCCCCGGCGCAGTCGTCACGCTTGACGCCCTGCACTGCCAAAAAACTTCTCGCCATCGCGGCAACCGCCAACGTCATCCTGATCGTCGGGGTCAAGGACAACCAGCCGACCCTGCACCAGGCAATCCAGGAAATCTCGGCCACCACGGCACCGCTCGAGACTGCCCATAGCCACAACAAGGGCCGCAACCGCGACGAGCGCCGCACCGTCACCGTCTTCGATCCGACCGACACGCTGGCCGGCACCGACTGGCAGCCGCATGTCGCCGCCGTCATCCGGGTCGAGCGCGGCGTCTACACCCGCAACGCCAAGACCGGGCTGCTGCGCCACTCCAGCGAGATCGCCTTCGTTCCACGCCTATCTACAGCGTCAGCCCTGCGGCTTACCGCGACCGCTTTCACGCAGCCGGATGATCCCGAATTATCCTAAAATGTCCGGCAATGGTTCGTTTGACCGACATGCCTTTATGTGGAGCTAGCGACTGTCAGTCCCAATTCGGCCCTGGACGATCCAGGCCGTGTCGTGCGCCGGGCTGTCGTTCGCGTCATAACCGCCCAGGTAGATCGTGGCCGCGTGCCCGGGGAAGGGCGACGCACGGGCCACTCTGACCGCTACAAGGTCGGAGCCGGTCGGAGCCGAAGCCGGCGGAACCTCATGCAGCTCATATCGCCCACCTGGACGCCGGATCAGGAACCATGCCCCGGCTTCCAGCCCATGGTTCACGTCCAGCACCTTGTGCCCTGGCGGCCGCGGCGCAGCAGGCGGGATGAACGCCTCCAAGCCGATCAGCAACCCTTCTCCACCTCCCGGCACGGCAATCTGCGGCATGTCGTTGTAGGCGCCGATCACGTAGCTGACCCGCGTATGCCAAGCGTCATCGAGAAAGCCTGCGAGGTCCAGATCCGTTGTCTCGGCCCCTGTCCTTGGATCAATGCGGACAATGCGGGACCTCCGACCCTCGACAGCTGCAAGCAGGGTTTCACCGCCTCCATCCGCGACGGCTGTCAGGCCGCGCAACCCCGTTTCCGAGAAGGCGGGTGCTGGGTTGGTGTAGAACAGTTGCCACGATGGGCTGGAGCCGTCCTGCCGCACCCAGACTTGCTGGCCGATCGCGGCGAACACCCGGCCGCCTGCCTCGGCGAAGCTGCTGATCCGCACGCGCCCAGTTAATCCGGGGAAGCCGTCCGACATGGTGGCTGTGACGGGCAGCTCGGGCGTGCGGTTCCAACGGATGCCGCCGGCAATGCCAGGGTCGTAGGAGCCGCTAAGGATGCCGTTGGTGTCCCCGGCAAACACGAGGTCCGCCCCCATGCTGCCGTCCCTGTGCGTCCCGAACGCCCGGATTTGCGGCAGGAAGCGCGGCGTTGGGCGATCTAGGGCCAGCACAGTCCCCGACCATGCACCTGTGGCGTCGTCGCGCACGAACACCGTGCGGGTGCCCGTCATGTCCCATGTCGAAGCGAGCAGGACAATGCGCGGCACGGGCAACGCCGCGCCGCGGCCATCCGTGCGGAACGTCGCCTCGGACAAGGCTGAAACAGCCAGGTGCCGCCTCCGGCCGCCGGGCAGGAGGTCGTTGAAGGCCGCATCGACATGCCACTTGGCCCCTGGTCCGTCGAGAACGAGGATTTGGGCGCCGGGCGTGCCGTCCGGCCCCGGCCTGTCTTCCCAATAGCCGTTGCCGGCGAACAGCTTGCCCCCGTGGGCGGCCAAGGCCCGTATCTCCGTGCCGCCCATGAGGCGGCCGGCAGCGTCCTTCGATCCGGCGACGTAGGACGGCACGAGCCCCGTAGCAGGCTGCTGAGCCGCCGCCGTACCCACGCAGGCCATGAACGCCGCGGCGGAGGCCCAGGAATGCCCGAGCGTCCAGCAGGCGCTGACGAGGCGTGACGTCATCGTGGCAAGAACCGGATGGGCTTGACCTGTTGGGCGCATGACGTGTCCAGCACTTGTCCCGCCTTGTCGATGAATGCCGCTACCATCGAGGCGGCGCATGGGCTCATGTGCCGGACGTTGTGGCCCATCAGCGGGAACTCGACCCAGCGAGCGCGGTCTCCAATCAGCTCGGCAACATGCCGGCTGAGTGGCAGGCTGGCGTTCGGGTCAAACTGGCCAGCAAGCACCAGGGTCGGAATGTTCGTGCCGGTTGGAATGACAGGGGGCGGCCCAAGCTCGGACCAGTCTGTGCAAATGCCTTGGCCCACAATCTGGTCCAGCGTGTCCGCGCCAGCGGGGGCAGGCTCGCGCCGATGCGGACGATCGCGGCATTCGACTGCGATGTGGGCAGGATCGCTCACTTCCGCCGCTCCTG
This sequence comes from uncultured Acetobacteraceae bacterium, assembly GCA_964244305.1. GTDB lineage: Bacteria > Pseudomonadota > Alphaproteobacteria > Acetobacterales > Acetobacteraceae > CAHJXG01. Next base: position 2,638 of record CAXTJW010000278.1, on the reverse strand, counting down.
CCAGAAAAGCGGCAAGAGCTTTCGCGAAATCCTCCACCTTGCCGTCATGAACCGTGGCGATCAGCCTTGGCAGGTCCGGGTGATTTTCCGAGTAGTAGAGACGAAGGGTCACGACCATCTCGAACAGCGATGCAGTGAGCGGAGCCTGGTTGTCCGGCTGGTGCATCGCGGCCGGCACGGAAACGGTCATGGGCGTATGGGACAACCGCTCCATGGTCTGGCGGTATTGCCCGGCGAGATCAGGGAAGGCGACGGCGCAAGCCGGGTCCTGTTCGCACATCCCGAAGAAGGCCGTCCGGGCCGCGGCGACCCTGACCGACCACGGAGGCAGAACCAGGTCGGGCGGGTACACCGAGTCCAGCACGGCGGACCGGATCGCTTTGGGGTGGCGTGCCATCAGCGTCATGGCGACCGTGGTGCCGTAGGAGTTGCCGACCACGTTCCAGCGCGCGATGCCGAGCGCCCGGCGGACTTGCTCGAAGTCCTCCACCGTGACGCTCGTTCCGAAGTCGTCGAGGTCGATCCCTTGCGCCTTCGCCGCGTCCCGGCACGCCATGAACAAAGCGTGCCGCCGGTCTTTCGTCTCGGCTGTGATGCTATCCGCCACGGCAAATGACGCACCAAGGAGGCCACCGGCGACATCCGGGCAAAGGTTTGGCTCCGAATGCCCGACGCCGCGCTGGTCCACCAAGATGAGGTCGCGGTCAGGGGCGTACGGGTGGCGGGCTTGGTAATCCGCATACTTGGTCAACGGGGCGCCTGGACCGCCGCTGATGTAAACGACAGAGTCAGGCAACGCAGGCTGTTGCGAACTTCTGACTACCACGACAGCCAGCTTGAACATCCCGGAGCCGGGCTGATCGTAGTTGCGTGGGACGGCGACGGTCCCGCATTCGATCCGGGAGGCAACGTCTGGGGTTGGGGCTGGCAGGTTGCACGCTGTCCGCTCGAAGACGGGCGGAACCGGCCCGGTCTTGCCGATCGCGCTGTTCAGCGCGCCGAGGCACAGGACGCACATCATGGCCGTGCAAGCGATGCAACGGCCGAGCCCCCTCCTGGCGTCCAGCGTCCAGGCCGCCGACAGCCGCCTGCGGTAGGCGGCGGCCAGACAGCCGAACGCCCAAAGCACAATGTCGAGGTCGTCCTCAATGTGATCGGTTTCCCGCACCATCGCTGTGGCCCATGCCGAACTGCCGGGAGGCAGGACGGACGCGGCATGTTCGAGGAGCCTGACAGCAAAATGTCTCCAGCGCTCTGGCCTGACGCTCATGTCAAAGCTCCGATGCAGTCGGCCGGGGCGGGCGCTGCCGCGTCCCGGGCCTGTTCCTGCGCCAGCGCCAGCCCTTGCACCGTCAGCCTGTAGGCATGGCGCGGCGGCAGGCCGGACCGGTCCGGCTCCTGCCACACCGCTTCCAGGAGCCGTTGCTCGCACAAGCGCATCAGCAGCGGATACAGCGTGCCAGACTTGAGGCCCGTTTCCTTCGACAGATCATATCCGTGCCGCCACTGTCGTGACCGGTCTAGGAACGCAGCCAGGAGGATGCGGGTCTGGCGTGAGCTGTTCGGTTTGCGGGGCACAGCCCATTACCGACATATGTAGAGTTTCTGTCAAGGCGTCCGGGTTGGTTGAGACATCACACGGCTGGCCTGCCCGTCAGTGTTCGCCAACCCTTCGATTGGCGGACAGGGCGAGCCGGGCGTTCGACCAGCGATCCGTTTGCCGCAGCGCCCCTTTCCGGCTTTGGCGACCGGGACAAAGAGACTACCCGAGGTGGGATGCGGCAGACATCCCGTCGGGCTACGACTACCATGCGTTCCATGTTGAACGACCTTCGCAGCCACGGAGAGCGCATGGGCAACGGGAACGACGCGGCGAAACTCGAGATCGCGCCGGAGCTCACTCCAGAGATGGAGACCATCATCGGAAACGGTCTTTCAGAGTATAATCGCTTGAAGACCGGTTACGTGGATGGTCGCGATCTGGCAGTCATTCTCAGGCATAGCAGAACGGGTGAAATCCTTGGCGGCCTTTTGGGCCGGACCACGCTTGGGCTGCTCTTCATCGATCTCGTCTACTTGCCAGACGAGGTGCGTGGTCAAGGGACTGGGACACACATGCTCGAAATGGCCGAGAAGGAAGCGATCGCACGCGGGTGCACTGCTGCAGTACTATTCACCATTACTTTCCAAGCACCTGAATTTTACAAACGCCATGGCTACCATGAACTCGGCCGCGTCGAGGTGGCGCCGCCAGGTGCTACTCGCGTCTGCATGACAAAGCAGCTTGTAGGCTAGCGGCGGCATCCCAGGATTGCTTTGTGTCGCCACCGGATATGGTGTCCACCTATGGTTGGTTGACGGACAGGGCGGGCCTGGACTGGACCCCTGAAGTGAGACAGGTAAATTCGGACAGCTCCCAACGAGGAGAGCGTATCGATGTCCCTGAGCGCGTCCGTGCGTTACAGCCGGGAGTTCATGCTGAAGGCTGTTGAACGGCTGGAGGCTGGCGAGCGCGCAAGTGCCCTGGCCATCGAGCTGAACCTTCAGCGAACGATCATCTATCACTGGCGTGACCGGTTCCGTGCGAACGGCGCGGAGGCGCTGACGAGCAACCGCGGGCGCCCGCGCACGCCGGAGG
>CAXTJW010000277.1:0-5475 GCA_964244305.1 uncultured Acetobacteraceae bacterium | reverse complement strand
GCTCCTGCGTCATCCGGTGCAGCCCGGCCGACAGCCGCGCCGCCTCCTGCGCGACGTTGGCCAGCAGCTCGGCGCGCATCGGCACGGCGAGTTCGGCCGCGGCGGTCGGCGTCGGCGCCCGGCGGTCGGCGGCGAGGTCGATCAGCGTGTGGTCGGTCTCGTGCCCCACGGCGGAGATCAATGGAATGCGGCAGGCGCAGGCGGCGCGGACGACGGCCTCGTCGTTGAAGGCCATCAGGTCTTCGAGGCTGCCGCCGCCGCGTGCGACGATCAGCACGTCTGGCCGCGGGATGGGTCCGCCGGGCACGATGCGGTCGAAGCCGGCGATGGCGGCGGCGATGCGGGCGGCGGCGCCCTCGCCCTGCACCGGGACCGGCCAGACCAGGATCGGGCGCGGGAAGCGGCGCAGGATCGTCGTCTTGATGTCCTGCAGCACCGCGCCCTGGGCCGAAGTCACGACGCCGATGACGCCGGGCAGCATTGGGATGCGGCGCTTGCGCTCGCTGTCGAAAAGGCCCTCTGCGACCAGGCGCATGCGCAGTGCCTCGATCCGGGCCAGCAGCGCGCCGGCGCCAGCATAGTCCATGCGCTCGACGATCAATTGGTAGGAGCTGCGCTCGCCGTAGGACGACACGCGCCCGGTCGCGATGACCTCCACGCCGTTTTCGGGCACGAGGCCGAGGCGCGACACGGTGCCCTTCCAGACGACGCCGCTGATCTTGCCGCCCTCGTCCTTCAGCGAGAAATACATGTGTCCCGACGGATAGCGCTTGTATTCCGTGATCTCGCCCCGCACCCGGATGCGGCCGAACGCGCCCTCCAGCGTACGTTTCACCGCGCCGGAGATTTCCGAGACCGTGTATTCCGGTATGTTGCTCGGTATGGTGCCGGGGGCCGCCTTCAAATCGTCCATGCGCCCAGCCTATGCTACAGGCAGGATAGTTTGAAGCGGGGGGCGCGATGCGGGTTCTGGTGGTCGGCTCGGGCGGACGGGAACATGCGCTGGCCTGGGCGCTGTCGGCGTCGCCGCTGCTGACGAAGCTGTGGGTCGCGCCGGGCAACCCGGGTACTGCGCTGGTGGCGGAGAACGTCGGCATCGCAGCACTGCACACCGAGCGGCTGGTGCAATTCGCGCGCGATAACGAAGTCGACCTGGTAGTGCCGGGTCCCGAGGGGCCGCTGGTCGCCGGGCTGGCGGACGCCATGGCGCAGGCCGGCATACGCTGCATCGGCCCGACCGCGGCGGCGGCGCAACTGGAGGGCAGCAAGGGCTTCACCAAGCAGCTTTGCGACGACGCCGGCATTCCGACGGCACTGTGGGAGCGGTTCGACGACGCGGACGCGGCGCATGAGTTCCTCCGCCGCCGGGGCGCGCCGATCGTGGTGAAGGCCGATGGGCTGGCGTCGGGCAAGGGCGTCGTGGTCGCCGCCACGATCGAGGAGGCGGAAGCGGCAGTCGACATGATGATGCGCACGCGTTCATTCGGCGACAGCGGCGCGAGCGTGGTGATCGAGGAGTGCCTGACCGGTGAGGAAATCAGCCTGTTCGCGCTGTGCGACGGCACGGATGCAATGTTCCTGGGAGCGGCGCAGGACTATAAGCGGTTGAATGACGGCGACACGGGGCCGAACACTGGCGGCATGGGGGCGATCTCTCCGGTGCCGGGGTTCGATCCCGGCCCGGCCATGGACGGGTTCATCCGCCCCGCCCTGGCCGAGATGGCCCGGCGCGGCACACCGTTCCGCGGTATTCTGTTCGCCGGGCTGATGCTGACGGCGGCGGGCATGAAGCTGATCGAATACAACGTCCGGTTCGGCGATCCGGAGTGCCAGGCGCTGCTGCCGTTGCTGCGCAGCGACCTGTTGCCGGCGCTGCTGGCGGCCTGCGACGGCGAGCTCGGGCGGTTCGACCTGCGCTGGCGGGATGGCGCGTCGGTTGCGGTGGTGATGGCGGCGCCGGGATACCCCGCGGCGCCAGAGCTTGGATCCGACGTTGGCGACCTCAGCGCGGCGGCTGCGGTGCCGGGAGCGCTGGTGTTTCAGGCCGGCACGCGGTTCGACGCCGGGCACCTGCTGGCCGATGCTGGCCGGGTGCTGACGGTTTGCGGGACCGGGGCCGACTTGGCGACGGCTCGGACCGTGGCGTATTGGGCGGTCGGGTTGGTGCCTTGGGCGGAAGGGTCGTTTCGGCGGGACATTGGGCCGCCTGACTAAAACGAGCCGCGTCTTGAGTGCGGTGCGGCGAAGGCGGCCCTAAATCCGCTCAACAAACCCTGAGGATTGGTAACAAATCTCGATGGGTCCACGAAAGCCGCTTCATGTAGTGCTGCTTTCGTCGAAAGCCGTCGTGAGGAATGCTGCATGAAAGATTGTTTGGTTGACGTCTCAAACGCCCGGGGCACGGTCTTGCACGTGTTTCCGATCACCGCGGAGGGGCAGGACGGACAACGCAAGGTCGAGGATCCCGAGCGGGAGGCGCTGAAGCTTGCCGCCGAGATGCAGCTCGTACCCGAGACCGAGATCGACGCGCTGCAAGCCCGGCCGCATGTCGACCGTGGCGGGCCACTCGCGCCATACGGCGACGCTCTGGAAACCAAGCGCCAGCAGACCGAACGGATTGAGCAACGCACCCGCGAGCGCGCCTATTTCCTATGGCAGCTGGCAGGCTGCCCGGAGAGCCAAGCCGATGAATACTGGCATCAGGCGAGCGAGTTCGAGGGTAATAACGGATCGTTGTAGCGGCCTCAACGTCCGTTTGCGCACGGTATACGGCCAGGTAAGTTGCGTGCCGGAGAATGGCATATGGGACGGCGCGCGGCTCATTACTCGTTGCGGCAGGGCATCTCTCCGGCTGCGATCAGCGCGTTGGTGATCGCCACCATCCGGCGGCCCTGGTGCCGTACCGCTTCGAGGTCCTCATTCCGCGGCGCACGGTTCTCCGCGCCGGTGATCGCCGAGGCGCCGTAGGGCGATCCCGCCTCCAGCATCGCCTCGTCGGTGTAGCCGGTCGGCAGGATGACCATCCCCAAATGCGCCATGGGGGCATAGAGCGACAGCGTCACCACCTCGGTCCCGCCATGCGGCCATGATGCGCTCGCGAAGGCGCCGCCGACTTTGCCGGCCAGCGCACCGCGCTTCCACTGCGGGCCGAGCTGGTCGAGGAAGTTCTTCAACTCCGTCGCCATGGCGCCGAAATAGCACGGCGTGCCGAACAGGATGGCGTCGGCCCACTCGGCATCGTCCTTGGTGGGCGCGTCGTATAGCGCGTTCTGCCGCCGGGCGTTTTCCAGCCATCCCTTGCTTTGCGCCATGGCCGCCTCGTCCGCCACCTCCCGCGCCCGCCGTAGGCGCACCTCCGCCCCGGCCTCCCGCGCAGCATCCGCGGCGGCGCAGGCGAGCGCCTCAATCGTGCCGCTACGGGAGTAGAATGCGATTAATAGGCGGGCTGGACTGGACAATGCGGGCTCCACGCTCTCGCTGCCCGAACTGGCAGTCACAGCATAGATGTTGCCGCTGCGGGGTTTGTAACCGGAGACGACGGCATTGTGCGCAGCGGCCAGGACACCGGTGACTGTTTTGTCAGCATGGCCTTTTCAGGCCCGCAGCCCCTGAAAGAACGCCCGCAACAGCGCCGCGCACTCGGTCTCCCGCACCCCGCCAACCACCTCCGGCCGATGCAGGCACCTCGGCGCGTCGAACACCCGCGGCCCATGCTCCACCCCGCCGCCCTTCGGATCATACGCGCCGAACACCAACCGCCGGATGCGGAAATGCACCAGAGCGGCGGCGCACATCGGGCACGGCTCCAGCGTCACGACCAAATCGCAGCCCAGCAGCCGCGGCGTGCCCAGCCGCCGCGCCGCCGCCCGCAGCGCCAGCAGCTCCGCATGGGCGCTCGCGTCCGCATCCGCCTCCACCCGGTTGCCCGCCCGCGCCAGCACCTCGCCATCCGGGCCCAGCACCACAGCGCCCACCGGGACCTCATTCCGCGCCGCCGCCGCGCGCGCCTCAATCAGCGCCTGGTCCATAGGGGTCATCCGGCCTGCTTGCTCCCGATCCCCAACCGGGTCTAGTCACCCGCCATGACCGCGCGCATCAGACCCCTTATCGGCGTGACCCTGGATGCGGAGCAGCCCGGCGGCTATTCAAAATATCCTTGGTACGCCCTGCGCGCTAACTACACCCAGGCGATCGCCGGCAGCGGCGGCCTGCCGGTGGCGCTGCCGCACGACCCCGCGCTCGCTGCCGCATACCTCGACCGCATCGACGCGCTGGTCGTCACCGGCGGCGCATTCGACGTCGACCCGGCGCTGTATGGCGACAGCGAACGGCACGCGAGCGTCACGCTGAAGGAAAGCCGCACCACGTCCGAGCTGGCCCTGATCCGCGGCGCGCTGGCCCGCGACATGCCGGTGCTCGGCATCTGCGGCGGCGAGCAATTGCTGATGGTGGCACTGGGCGGCTCGCTGCTGCAGCACATCCCCGACAGCGTGCCGGGCGCGCTGGAGCACGAGCAGCCCAACCCGCGCGACGAACCGAGCCACACCGTCGAGATCGTGCCGGGCACGCTGCTGCACCGGGTCGTGGGCGCGACGTCCATGCGGGTGAACTCCGCGCACCATCAGGCGATCCGCGACCCCGGACGCTTCGCCGTCGTGAATGCAACGGCGCCCGACGGCGTGGTCGAGGGGATCGAGGACGCGCGCTACGGCTTCTGCCTCGGCGTGCAGTGGCATCCGGAGTTCCTGATCGACCCCGGCGACAAGCGCATCTTCAACGCCCTGGTCGCGGCGGCGGGGGGATGACCGAGGAGACCGGCGACACGGGGATCGGCGAGGCGGACGCCGGCCGCGGCGAGCGGATCGCGAAGTGGCTCGCCCGCGCCGGCATCGCCAGCCGCCGCGACGCCGAAAAGCTGCTGGCCGACGGTGTTGTCTTGGTCAACGGCGTCGTGGTCACGCATCCCGCCACCTTCATCGACCCCAGCGACATCGTGCAGGTGCGCGGCGCCGTGGTCGACGCGCCCGACCGCACCCGGCTCTGGCGCTATCACAAGCCCGAGGGCCTGGTCACGACGCATCGCGATCCGCAGGGCCGCCCGACCGTGTTCGACAAGCTGCCGCCCGGGCTGCCCCGCGTCGTCAGCGTCGGCCGGCTCGACCTCAACAGCGAGGGGCTGCTGCTGCTCACCAACGACGGCGCGCTCGCCCGGCGGCTGGAGCTGCCGGCCAATGGCTGGACCCGGCGCTACCGGGTGCGCGTCTACGGCGCGATCGACAACAAGGCACTGGGCAGCCTGGTCCGCGGCGTGACCGTCGAGGGCGTGCGCTACGGCCCGATCGAGGCGATGCTCGACGCGCGCACCGGAACCAACGCCTGGCTGAGCGTGGCGCTTCGGGAGGGCCGCAACCGCGAGGTGCGCAAGGTCATGGCGCATCTGGGCCTGCAGGTCACCCGGCTGATCCGCGTCGCCTA
>CAXTJW010000276.1:0-5486 GCA_964244305.1 uncultured Acetobacteraceae bacterium | reverse complement strand
GCAATGTCGCCAACCTGGTGCCGCCCTACCAGCCCGACGGCGCGTATCACGGCACCAGCGCCGCAGTGGAGTTCGGCGTTTGTACCCTTGGCGTGCGCGACCTGATTGTGTTGGGCCACGGGCTGTGCGGCGGCGTCCAGGCGTTGCTTGCCGATGCCGAGCCGGCGGGGGATTTCGTCGGCCCCTGGATCCGGCTGGCCGAGCGCACCCGCCGAGAGGTACTGGCCTGCGACGCCGGAGATCGCCAGCTTGCGGGCGAACACGCGATGGTGCGGGTCTCGCTCGAAAACCTGGCGACGTTTCCGTGGATCGCCAGCCGGGTCGCTGCGGGTCGGCTGCGCCTGCATGGGGCGCATTTCGACGTGCGGTCCGGCGTGCTGGAGACAATGCGGCCGGACGGCGCATTCATGCCGGCCTAGATCGACACGCCTGTCCTGAGGCGCGGACCTACTTTACGACCTGGATCACCTCGAAACCTTCGAACTCGGGATGGCCCATATAGGCCGGGGCGTCGCCCTTCCCGGCGCTGCCGGCGTTGCGGTGCGCGGCGCGGAACGCCTCCGACCGGGTCCAGGCCTCGAAGGCAGCGTGGTCCGACCAGATCGTGTGGCTGGAATACAGCACATGGTCGTCCTTCTGCGGGCCACGCAGCAAATGGAACTCCACGAAGCCCGGCACCCCGTTCAGATGCGAGTCGCGGCTGGTCCAAAGGTGCTCGAACGCGGCCTCCGACCCCGGCGCTACCTTAAAGCGGTTCATGGCGATATACATGCTGCTCTGGCTCCTTTGTGGTCGCATATCATCAATGGTGGTGACGCCTTGGTGGGCGGCAAGCTCGGCCCCGGATGGCCTACCCGGCTGCCTCCAATGCCTCCTCCGCCGCCATCCATACGCCTTCGGCCGCCGCCAGTTCGCGGCCGATCGCCGCCAGGCGCTGGTTGGCCTCCGTCACCGCCTGCGACTTGCCCGGCGCATACAAGGCGGGGTCGGCGAGCTTTGCCTCGATGCGCAAGCGTTCGGCCTCCAGCTTGGCGATGCGCGCCTCGGCGTCGCGGGCCTGGCGGCGCAGCGGCGCCAGCTGCACCCGCGACTCCGCCCGCTCCCGCCGCTCGTCCCGGCGGTTCGGCGCGGCGTCCGGCTTCGCCGCCGGGCGCGCGCGCTCGACCAGCAGGGCGCGGTAATCGTCCATGTCGCCCTCATACGGCCGCACGGTGCCGTCGCCGACCAGCCAGAGCCGGTCCGCCACCAGCTCCACCAGATGCGGGTCATGGGTGATCAGCAGCACGGCGCCCTGGAAGTCCGCCAGCGCCCGCACCAGCGCCTCGCGCGCGTCGATGTCCAGGTGGTTCGTCGGCTCGTCGAGGATCAGCAGCTGCGGCGCATCCCGCGTGGCGAGCGCCAGCAGCAGCCGGGCCTTCTCGCCGCCGGAGAGGCTGCCGACCGGGGTGTCGGCGCGGTCCGCGTCCAGGCCGAACCGCGCGAGCTGGCTGCGCACCTGCGGCGGCAGGGCGCGGGGCAGGGCGCGGGCCATGTGGTGCACGGGGGTCTCGTCCAGCACCAGCTCGTCGGTTTGATGCTGGGCGAAGTAGCCGACCCGCAGCTTCGGGCTGCGCCGGATGGTGCCGGATAGCGGATCGAGCCGGCCGGCGAGCAGCTTCGCCAGCGTGCTCTTGCCGTTGCCGTTGGCGCCGAGCAGCGCGATCCGGTCGTCCATGTCGACGCTGAGCGACAGGCCGGAGAGGACGCGCGTCGCCCCATAGCCGGCGGCCACGCGGTCCAGCACCAGGATGGGCGGGCTGAGCCGCGCCGGCTCCGGGAAGTCGAACCGCGTGGGCGCCGACTCCACCACCGTGTCCAGCACCGGCAGTTTCTCCAGCGCCTTGATGCGCGCCTGCGCCTGCCTGGCCTTGGTGGCCTTGGCGCGGAAGCGGTCGACGAAGCTCTGCATGTGCGCGCGCTGGGCGGCGATGCGCTCGGCGGCGCGGCTGGTCTGCATGGCGTGCTCGGTGCGGATGCGCACGAACTCGTCGTAGCCGCCGGGGGTGAGGCTGAGCTTGCGCTGATCGAGATGGGCGATGCCCTGCACGGCGCGGTCGAGCAGGCCGCGATCATGCGACACGATCAGGCACGCGCCGGGGAAGCGGGCGAGCCAGGTCTCGAGCCATAGCGTCGCTTCGAGGTCGAGGTGGTTGGTCGGCTCGTCCAGCAGCAGCAGGTCGGGCGCGGCGAACAGCGCCGCGGCCAGCGCCACCCGCATGCGCCAGCCGCCGGAGAAGCTGTCGACCGGGCGGGCCTGCGCCGCCGCATCGAAGCCGAGCCCGGCCAGGATCGCCGCCGCCCGGGCCGGGGCCGCATCGGCGCCGATCGCGCGGAGCCGCTCGTGCACCTCGGCGAGCCGCAGCGGGGGCGCGGCATCCAATTCCGCCAGCAGCGCCAGCCGCTCGGTGTCGGCGAGCAGCACGGTTTCGAGCAGGTTCGCGTCGCCGCTGGGGGCTTCCTGGCGGACCTGGGCCATGCGGGCGCGGCTGTTGAAGGTGATCTCGCCGCCGTCGATCGGCAACTCGCCCGAGATGGCTTTCAGCAACGTGCTCTTGCCGGCGCCGTTGCGGCCCACCAGGCCGATGCGCCGGCCGGGATCGACGCGCAGCTCCGCCTGATCCAGCAGGGTGCGGCCGGCCATGCGCAGCGTAACGCGGTCGAGGGTGAGCAGGCTCATGGACGGGATGTAGGCGGTGCGGCCGGGTCAGGGAAGGCCGGGAGATCGCGGCCCATCTTGCCCAACTCCGGCGTTCGGCCTACACGCCCGGCGGACGTTGATAGGGAACAACCATGGCCTCCGAACGCACGCTGTCGATCCTCAAGCCCGACGCGACCCGGCGCAACCTCACGGGCAAGATCAACGCCGTGTTCGAGCAAGCCGGCCTCCGCATCATAGCACAAAAGCGGCTGCAGCTCTCGCAGACTCAGGCGGAGGCGTTCTACGGCGCGCACCGCGAGCGCGGGTTCTTCAAGGACCTGGTCGGCTTCATGGTCAGCGGCCCCGTCGTCGTGCAGGTGCTGGAGGGCGAGGACGCCATCGCGCAGAACCGCAAGCTGATGGGCGCCACCAACCCGGCCAACGCCGACGAGGGCACGATACGCAAGCTGTTCGCCGAGAGCATCGAGGCCAACAGCGTGCATGGCTCCGACAGCCCCGAGGCGGCGGCGCACGAGATCGGTTTCTTCTTCGCGGGCACCGAGATCGTCGGCTGAGCTGGATGCGCCAAATCGGGCGTCGAGCCGGGTATCGCAGCGGCAGCCTGCTGCTGGCAGCGATGCTGACGGCCTGTGGCTCGGCCGCCCCGCCCATCGTGCTGCGCCCAATTGCCGCCACCCCGCTGGTCGGCGTGAACGGGCGCTATCAAGGCACGGCCCGGCTGATCCGTGCGACCGGCTCCTATTGCCCTCGCAGCGGCGCACGCGTGCTGGAGATTTCTGGCGACAGCTTCACCCTGAGCTACAGCGCCGCACCGCGGCAACGGGTGCCGCTTACGGCGCAGGTCGCGCCGGACGGCCGCATTCAGGCCAGCGATGGCGAGGGCACGATCGATGGCCAGCTTACGAATGGCAGACTCGAAATCACGATCTCCAGCCGCGAGTGCGAGCATCGATGGACGCTGAAGCGGGTGGAGTGACGGACGAGCACGCCGGTCGTCTCCGCCCGGTCGATGCGCGTCAGTAAACGAAGACGAGCAACCCCACCAGCAGCACCGTCACCGCGACCACGGCACCCATCGTGAAGGTCGTGAACCGCGACCAGAAGATCTGGCGATCCTCGACGAAGGCCTCATTGACGTTCTGCATCGGGGTGCTTTGGTTGGTCTCGGGAACGTCCATGGTTTTCCTCGGGTTAGGATGATGGCATGCGTTCTACGGCCTGCGGGCCAGAGGCGGCAAGGGCGAGGCAAGCGCCGCCGCGGCGTCGTAGGCGCCCGGAAGGCCGGCAGCATGCAGCCGCAGCGCCTCCGGATAGATGCGGTGCTCCTGGACCAATACCCGCGCAGCCAGCGCCGCCTCGGTGTCGCCGGGGAGCACGGGCACCGCAGCCTGGGCCAGGATGGGGCCGGCGTCCATCTGCGCCGTCACCAGGTGCACCGTGCATCCGTGCAGTTTAACCCCGGCGGCCAAGGCGCGCGCGTGGGTATCGAGCCCGGGGAACGCCGGCAGCAGGCTCGGGTGCACATTCAGCATGCGGCCGGCCCATGCGTCGACCAGGAACGGCGTGAGCAGCCGCATGTAGCCGGCCAGGCACACCAGGGCGATCTCGTGTTCCAGCAGCGCCGCGTGGATTGCCGCTTCATGCCCGGCGCGGTCGCGGGGAAAGCGGCGGTGGTCGATGCATCGCGCCGCCACGCCGCATTGCGCCGCGAGCTGCAGGCCCGTCGCGTCTGGCTGGTTGGACAGCACGAGGGCGATCTCGGCGGGATAGCCGGGCGTGGCCGCGGCGTCCAACAGCGCGGCTAGGTTGCTGCCACGGCCACTGATTAGTACGGCGACCCGGGCCGGGGTCACGCCAGCCAGTCGGCAGGGATGTGGACCTGCGCCGTGGCCGGGCCGGAATGGGCCTCGACCCGGCCAATGGCGAAGGCGGTCTCGTTGTGCTCTGCCAGCAGCGCCGTCGCGGCGGCGGCGTCGCTCACCACCAGCGCCATGCCGACGCCGCAGTTGAACACGCGCAGCATCTCATTCGCCGCGACCCCGCCGGTCTGCGCCAGCCAGCGGAACACCGGGGGCAGCGGCCAGGCGCTTGCGTCCAGCGCGGCGCGCAGGCCGTCGGGCAGCATCCGCGGCACGTTGCCCGGCAGGCCGCCGCCGGTGATATGCGCCGCCCCCCGCAGCAGCCCGGCGCGGTGCAGCGCCAGCATGGGCTTCACGTAGATGCGCGTCGGCCGCATGAGTGCCTCCCCCAGCGTCTCGCCGGGCGTCCAAGGCGCGGGCGCGTCCCAGCCCAGGCCGCTGATCTCGATAATGCGGCGCACGAGAGAGAAGCCGTTGCTGTGCACCCCGTCGCTGGCCAGGCCCAATATGGCGTCGCCGGGCATGATGCCCGCCGGCAGCAACGCGCCCCGCTCCGCCGCGCCCACGCTGAAGCCGGCCAGGTCGTAGTCCCCGGCGGCATACAGGCCCGGCATTTCCGCCGTCTCGCCGCCCACGAGCGCGCAGCCGGCTTGGGTGCAGCCGGTGGCGATGCCGGCGACGACACGGGCGGCCTGCTCGACCGAAAGGGCGCCGGTGGCGAAGTAGTCGAGGAAGAACAGCGGCTCGGCCCCCTGGACAACCAGGTCGTTCACGCACATGGCGACCAAGTCGATGCCGACCGCGTCGTGGCGGCCGGTGTCGATGGCGATCTTCAGCTTGGTGCCGACCCCGTCCGTCGTGCTGACCAACACCGGGTCATGGAACCCGGCGGCACGCAGGTCGAACAGCGCGCCGAACCCGCCCAACCC
>CAXTJW010000275.1:0-5498 GCA_964244305.1 uncultured Acetobacteraceae bacterium | reverse complement strand
GGGCCTGGCGCTCGGCATGAGCGTGTCGGGCTGGCCGCCGGAGAACATCGAGGACCTGGCCAAACGTCTCGACGAGCCGTTTTAGCGTTAAGAAAGTAGGAACCAAGTCATGCGCCACGGTGTTTCCGGCCGCAAACTAAACGTGACGTCGAGCCATCGGCTGGCCATGTTCCGCAACATGGCGGTCGCGTTGATCAAGCACGAGCAGATCACGACGACCCTGCCGAAGGCAAAGGAGCTGCGCCCGGTTGCGGAAAAGCTGATCACCCTTGGCAAGCGCGGCGGCCTCCACGCGCGGCGTCAGGCCCATGCGCAGTTGCGGGACGACGTGATCGTCGCCAAGCTGTTCAGTGCGCTGGCCGACCGCTATCGCACCCGCCCCGGTGGCTATACTCGCGTGCTCAAGGCCGGCGTCCGCTATGGCGACGCCGCCAGCATGGCGGTGATCGAGCTTGTGGACCGCGATCCGGCCGCCAAGGGCCAGGATAGTGGCCCGCGTCCGGACCTGCTGGACGACGAGGAGCAGCAAGCCGCCTAACGCTGTCCGACGCGCCCGTCGATTGGGTGCTCGCATCCGATGGCGGGTGGCATTAATTGTTTCTTATGGCCCGGTCCTCCAGCTCATCGCACGACCTGTTTGGGTCACCCACATCCGGGTCCGCCGACCAGTTCCGGCCGCTTGCCGAGCAGTTGCGCCCGGCGACCCTCGATGAGGTCGTCGGCCAGCCGCAACTGACCGGACCCGAGGGTACGCTGACCCGCATGCTGAGCCGCGGCTCGTTGGCGTCGCTGATCCTGTGGGGTCCGCCCGGCGTCGGCAAAACCACAATTGCGCGACTGCTCGCCGAAGCGGCCGGGTTGCACTTCACCGCTTTGTCGGCGGTGTTTTCCGGCGTGGCCGACCTAAAGCGCATATTCGACGAGGCGGCGCGCCGTCGTCAGACCGGCAGCCAAACCCTGCTGTTCGTCGACGAGGTGCATCGGTTCAACCGCGCCCAACAAGACGGCTTTCTGCCGGTTGTCGAGGACGGCACGATCGTCTTGGTCGGCGCGACGACGGAGAACCCGTCCTTCGCCCTCAACGGCGCGTTGCTGTCCCGCTGCCAGGTGCTCGTGCTCCGGCGGCTCGACGATACGGCACTCGAAAGCATGCTCGAACGCGCTGAATATGCCGCAAATCGTCCGTTGCCGGTGCAGCCCGAAGCGCGCGGCGTGCTGCGCGCCATGGCAGACGGCGACGGGCGCTATCTGCTGAACATGGCGGAACAGCTTTTCAGCCTGTCCGATCAAACCCCGCTCGACGCGGTTGCGCTGTCCGACGTCATCGGCCGCCGTGCTGCGCTGTATGACCGCGACCGCGACGAGCATTTCAACTTGATATCCGCTCTGCACAAGTCGTTGCGCGGCTCCGACCCGGACGCGGCGCTGTATTGGTTCGCCCGCATGGTCGCCGGCGGCGAGGATGTGCGCTATGTCGCTCGTCGCCTGGTCAGGTTCGCATCCGAGGACATCGGCATGGCGGACCCGGCCGCCCTTCCACAGGCGCTCGCCGCCTGGGAGACCTATGAACGTCTGGGCAGCCCGGAGGGCGAGCTGGCCGTCGCGCAGGCCCTCGTCTATCTCGGCGCCGCGCCGAAATCGAACGCGCTGTATGCCGCGTGGAAGCAGGCGACGGCGGCTGCAAAAGCGACTGGCAGCCTGCCGCCGCCAGCGCATATCCTGAATGCGCCGACCCGGCTCATGCAGGAACTCGGCTACGGCAAGGGCTACGCCTACGACCACGAGGCGGAAGACGCGTTCTCCGGCCAGGACTATTTCCCGGACGGGCTGGAGCGGCAGGCGTTTTACCGCCCCGCCGACCGCGGGTTCGAGCGCGAGGTGGCACGACGGCTCGACCACTGGGCCAAGCTAAGGCAGGAACGCCGTCGATGAGCGCTACAGTACAGACCCGAGCGGTGACGGACGACGAGGCCGACATTAGGCTCGACCGCTGGTTCCGCCGCCATTTTCCGGGCGTGACCCAAGGGGCGATCCAGAAGCTGTGCCGCACCGGGCAGGTCCGCATCGACGGCAAGCGCGCGGACGCCGGCACCCGTCTGTCGCCGGGTCAGGCCGTGCGGGTGCCGCCACTGCCGCCCGCCGCTGCGCCGCCGCCCGAAGTGCACGTCTTCAATCCCGAGATCGCGCGCGAGCTGGAGCGCATGGTGCTGTATCGCGACGATCACATCATCGTCCTCAACAAGCCGCACGGCCTGGCGGTGCAGGGCGGCCCGGGCATCGTCCGGCACCTCGACGGCATGCTGGACGGACTGCGCTCCGGCAGTGAGCACCGGCCCCGATTGGTGCACCGGCTGGACCGCGACACGTCCGGCGCGTTGGTCTTGGCGCGCACGCCCGGCACGGCGGCGAGGCTCGCAGCGGCGTTTCGCGGGCGGGACGTGAACAAGACCTACTGGGCCGTGGTCGCCGGCCGCCCGGTTCCGGTGGAAGGCCGCATCGACATGCCGCTGCTGCGCTACACCGGCCTGCGCGGCGAGCGCAGCGTGCCGGCGACGCGGGACGATGAGGATGGGCTGCGCGCCGTGACCGATTTCCGGACGCTCGACAACGCCGGGCAGAAGCTCGCCTGGCTGGAGCTGTCGCCAATCACCGGGCGCACGCATCAGCTACGGGTGCATTGCGTGGGGATTGGCGCGCCGATCGTGGGCGACGTGAAATACCATGAGCCGGACCATAACGGCGCCGGCACCGCGCTCGTGGAGGGCCTTTCGGACAAGCTGCATCTGCACGCCCGCGCGCTCGATCTGCCGCATCCCGCGGGCGGACGCCTGGTCGTCGAGGCCGAGCTGCCGCCGCACATGCGCGAGACATTCAAGACACTGGGCTTCCACGGCGGCCCGGCCCGGGCACCCGCCTGGCGATGAGGCGCCGCGGGCGGATCGGGCTGGTTCTGGTGGCCCTGGTCGTGCTGGCCCCCCTACTGGCCGTTGCGGCGTTCACGGCGCTGTTCGACGCCGACGCGCTCAAAACCCGGGCGGCCGACGCCGTCCGGCGCTCCACCGGGCGCGAGTTGACGATCGCCGGGCCGGTCGGGCTGACCTGGTCGCTAATCCCCACGATCGTTCTGCGCGATGTCTCGTTGTCCAACCCGCCTGGCATGTCCCGCCCGGCCCTGGCGCACGCGACCCAAATCGAGATCCGGATGGCACTGCTGCCGCTGCTGTCGCGCGAAGTGGAGCTGCGTAGCATCACTCTGGTGGAGCCGGACGTGCTGCTGGAGCGCGATGCGGCAGGCCATCCGAATTGGCTGCTGACGCCCCCCGCCGCGCCGCCCTTGATATCGCCGGGCCCGGCGGGCGTATCCGGGCCCCGGATGCGGGTGTCGGTCGACGCCGTGCGAATTCGCGACGGCCAGGTGGCCTGGCGAGACGGCGCGAACGTTCATGCGGTTGCGGTGCCGACGTTCACCGCCGCCGGCGCCGGGTCGGCCGCGCCGGTCGTGCTCTCCGGCACGCTGGCGGCGGCTGGCCTAAACCTGGGACTAAACGGCACGGGCGGCCCGCTCGCCGCGACCGGCGCGGGCGCGTGGCCATTGCAGGTAGCCGTCGAAGGCAGCGGGATCCAAGGCAACGCCAGCGGTGCGCTGGGCCCGGACGGCGCCATGACGATTTCGATTAAGGTGGCGGACGCGGCGGTTTTCGCGCCGTTGCTGGGCCGGGCGCTGCCGCCGCTGCGGGATGTCGCGCTCGATGCGCGGGTGTCGGCCGACGACGCCGGCGCCGTCGCGCTGCGGGCCATGCGGCTGACCATGCCGCAGGGTGATCTGACAGGCGATGTCGTCTTGGGGTGGAAGCCTCGGCCCTGGGTGCGGGGTACGGTCGCCTCGCAGCGATTGGACCTGGATGCGTTTGCCGCGACGGCTTCGCCCGCGGCGGCGTCGGCTCCTGCGCCGACAACTCCCCCCCCACTGCCAGCGCCGCCCCCCCAATCGCCGACCCGGCTGCTGCCGGACGCACCGTTGCCGTTCGATGTGCTGTTGCGGGCCGACGCCGACCTGCAGTTCGCCTTGGCCGAGGTGCTCTGGCGTAAAATGGCCTTCCATACGGTAAACGGCCGGCTGTTGCTGCAGGATGGACGCCTGAGCACCGGCCCGCTGCAGGCCCAGGCGCCGGGCGGCGCGTTCCAGGCGCTCGTGCAGGTAGATGCTGCAGCGGCTCCGCCGACTATCGAGGTCGCGTTGCAGGCGCCGGGCATGGATGCGGGCCCGTTGCTGGCGGCGTTCGGCGCGCCGGAGCTTACCACCGGTCGAACGGATGCCGATATCCAGCTCAAGGGCGCCGGGGCCAGCGTGCGGGCGATCGTGGCGTCGCTGAACGGGCATGTCGGCCTGGCGATGGTGGATGGCGAGTTGGACAACCGCTGGCTCGTGGGCCTGTTCGGGGAGGCGCTGCGCGGACTTCCGGTCGACCTGAAAGGACGGAGCACCGTGCGTTGCCTGGCGTTGCGGTTCGATGCCATGGCTGGCCAAGCGACTGCCCGGGCGCTGCTGCTCGATGCCACCCGCCTGCATCTCGAGGGCGACGGCGGCGTCGATCTGGCTGATGAGACGCTGGACCTGCGGCTGCGGACCTTGCTGCGCCTTGGCGCGACCTTCGTCGCGGTCCCGGTGCACTTGGCCGGCCCCTGGCGGTCGCCGCGTCCGCAGGTGGCGATCGGCGGTGGCGAGCAGGGCGCATTGGTGATCGGCGCCCCGTCCGGCCCGGACGCTTGCCCGGCGCAGCTGGCCCTTGCGCGCGACGACCGGCCCGGGCCGATGCCGGCCGCCAACTCGACGCCCGCTGATGCGTTGCAGGTGCCGAAGCCGGGCGTGCCGAAGCCGGCCGATCTGCTCCGCCGCTTGTTGCGTTAAAGGAAGCCCGCTTGCGCCGTTTCTGGGACACCGCCGCCGTAGAACCGATCGAAGGCGGCTTTGCCGTGTTGCTCGACGGCAAGCCCTTGCGCATTCCGGGGCGCAATCCCGGCGGCATGCCGCTTACCATCACCGCCCCGGCGCTGGCGGACGGCATCGCTGCCGAGTGGCAGCAGGCCGGGGGCGCCAAGGGCAGCGAGTTCTCGCTCGACGACGTGCCGCTGACCCGGCTCGCCGGGACCGCGCAGGACCGCATCGCTCCCGACCCCAAGCCGGTCGCAATCGCGCTCGCGCAATATGCCGAGACCGACCTGCTATGCTACCGCGCCGAGCAGCCGGTCGCGCTGATGGTGCGCCAGGCTCATGCGTGGCAGCCCTGGCTGGACTGGGCGGCGCGGACCTACGGCGCAAGGCTGCAGGCGACCGCCGGTGTTATTCATTTGCCGCAGGATCCGGCGGCGCTCGACGCCATCCGGCTGGCGATGGCCGGGCAGCCGGTGCTCACGTTGGCGGCGCTCGGCGTGGCGGTGCCGTTGCTGGGCAGCGCCGTCCTTGGCCTGGCGCTTGCGGATGGCGCGCTCGACGCCGC
>CAXTJW010000274.1:0-5503 GCA_964244305.1 uncultured Acetobacteraceae bacterium | reverse complement strand
CCAGGGCCTGCGCGCTCGGTAGAGCATCGTTCGCCATCTTGGCCGATCCGACGTTCATCTCGGTCAACCGGTCAATGGAGAAGGCGCCAAGGCCGAGCATGCAAGACAGCACGACCGCGAAGCCAAGGATAACCTTGGTGCGAATTTTCAGGCCCGTCAGTTTATTTGGCATGATGCTCTCAAAACTTCTTTGTCTCATTTATAGTTTATCGTCAAGCTGCGTGCACTTCAGCAACGAAGTCGTCGACCTCATCATTGAGTTGGCCTGCCTGTCGTGAGAGGCTGCCAAAGGCGCCTAGCACTTACTATCGAATGTCTGTTACGCGCCGTTATACTGGGAGAATCGATAAGAAGAGGTTAAGGCCGGGAATCTTCGATCTGACGGTGAACCGCTTGATGACCGGCCATCAAGCTTGCGGACGATGGAAGGAGCAAACCTCCCGCGCCACACCAGCCCGCACCGCCACCGACCCGGCCCGTGCACCAGCATTGCGGGCGTTGGATGGTCGGATAAGGATGATGGCGGGGCGGCTTTGGGTTTGAGTTGTGCTGTTCGATGAAGGTCGAGATAGCCGCTTTGAGCTGGTCCACGTGCCGATCACGCGCCCGGTCGCCACGTCTGGGGCGGCGCACAGGCTGGTCGCGCCGTTCCGCTTGTCGTCGTGGGTTCGAAGCGCGGCCTGTCCGGGACGCATGGGCAGCATCGGCTGCGCCCGGTCGGGTGGCTCCAGGTATTATCCAACCATGTCGCGCACCTTGGTGACGAAATCGGGGTCGGTGGACAGCTTGAACGTCTCGTTCTGGCGCGGCTGCAGGCCAAACGCACGCCATCCAACCGCACTCCGTGCAACCACCACCCTGTAGAAGGTCTTGTTGCCCGCCCCAAGCGGTTCTATGCCGGCGATCATGCATGACAGCCTGGTTCGCGGCACCATCGTAACCTCGACGGAGATCATCCGGGACGGCTGGGTCGCCGTCGCGGGCGAGCGGATCGCGGCCATGGGCAGCGGCGAGGCGCCACCGGCCGCCAGGGTGCTGGACTATACCGGCAAGCTGGTGCTGCCGGGCCTGGTGGACGGGCATATGCACACCAGCTCGGCGATCGGCTGGCCCGGCATCGAGGGCGCGACCCGGTCGGCGGCGGCCGGCGGCATCACGACCTGCGTCGACATGCCATACGACGTGCCGCAGGCGGTCACCGATGCCGATGTGCTGGCCGAGAAGATCGGCTGGGTGGACCGCACCGCGCATGTCGACGTCGCGCTGTATGGGACGATCGCCAAGCATGGCGGGGTCGGCGCGATTGCCGGGCTGGCAGCGGGCGGCGTCTGCTCGTTCAAGCTTTCGACCTACGAATACGACCCGGTGCGCTTTCCCCGCATCGACCACCCGACCATGGTCGAGGCGTTCGCCGCCATCGCGCGGACCGGGCTGCCGGTGTCGGTGCACAACGAGGACCAGGAGCTGGTCGAGCGGCTGACGGCCGAGGCCCGCGCGGCCGGGCAGACGGACGCGATCATGCATTGCCGCACGCGCCCACCGCTCGCGGAGACGCTGGCGGACAACGAGATCTTCGAGATCGGGCTGCAGACGGGCGCGCATGTCCACATTGCGCATTCCTCCGTCGCCCGCGGCTTTGCCATCGCCGGGGCGTTCCGCGCCATGGGCGGCCGCGCCACCGCGGAGGCCTGCATCCAGTATCTGTGCATGACGGAGGAGGACCTTGTCCGCCTGGGCGGCCGCGGCAAGTGCAACCCGCCGTTCCGGACCGCCGCCGAGGTGGAGCGGATGTGGGCGGCCCTGGCGGCGGGCCAGGTTGCGTATGTGTCCACCGACCATGCCCCGTGGCCGGCGGACCGCAAGGGGTTTGCCGACATCTTCGCGTGCGGCGCCGGGCTGGTGGGGCTGCAGAGCTTCGCGCCGCTGATGTATACCTTGCTGGACGAGCGCGGCCTTTCGCCCACCGTCATGGCCACCTACTGCGCCGAGCGCCCGGCGCGGCACCATGGGCTGGACGGGCGCAAGGGCGCGATCGCACCCGGCAAGGATGCGGATTTGCTCGTGCTCGAACCCGGCCGCTTCACCTTCGATGAAGCCGAGATCCAGGACCGCCCGGAACTGCGATGGTCGCCCTACCACGGCCGCCCGTTGCGCGCCCGGGTCGCGGCGACGCTGTTGCGCGGCCAGGTGGTTTGGGACGGGCAAACCGTGCTGGCGACGCCCGGCACCGGCCGGTTCATCAGGCGGGGAGCGCACTGATATGGCACGGACCATCACCGTCGCCGCGGCGCAGATGGGCCCGGTCCAGCGTGCCGACAGCCGCGCCCGGACGATGGACCGCATCGTGGCGCTGCTGGAACAGGCTGCGGCGGGTGGGGCGCGGCTGGTGGTGTTCCCCGAACTCGCCTTCACCACGTTCTTCCCCCGCTGGCTGCTGGCCCCCGGGGAGCTGGAGGCGTTCACCGAACCGGCCATGCCGAACCCGGCCGTGCAAGCCTTGTTCGACCGGGCGAGCGCGCTGGGCGTGGGCTTCAGCATCGGCTATGCCGAGCGCGCGGGGGCGCAGCTGTTCAACAGCGCAATCCTGGTCGCGCCGAGCGGGCGCAGCATCGGCATCTATCGCAAGGTCCACCTGCCGGGCTCCGTCGAGCCGCGGCCCGGCGATCGGTTCCAGCAGCTCGAGAAGCGCTATTTTGCTTATGGCGACCGCGGCTTCCCCGCCTGGCGCGCGCCGGCCTCGCTCGGCGGCGGGGTGCTGGGCATGCTGATCTGCAACGACCGGCGCTGGCCGGAGGCGTGGCGCATGCTGGGCCTGCAGGGGGTCGAGCTGGTCTGCTGCGGCTACAATTCCGCCGCCTACGACCCGAATGGCGGCGCAACGGAGGACGCGGCGCTGCGCACGTTCCACTCCAAGCTGGTGGTGCAGGCCAATGCCTACATGAACGCGACCTGGGCGGTGGCCGTCGCCAAGGCGGGGAACGAGGACGGGGCCGGGCTGATCGGCGGCTCCTGCATCGTCGACCCGAACGGCGTCATCGTGGCGGAGGCGAGCGGCCTCGGGGACGAGGTGGTGCTGGCCGAGTGCGATCTCGATGCGTGCCGGCAGGGCAAGGAAAAGATGTTCGATTTCGCCGCCCACCGCCGCCCCGAATGGTATGGCGCGATCGCCGGGCAAACCGGCGCCGTCCCGCCGCACGCCATCGACGAGGTCGCCGAATAATGGCGCGCATCGTCACCGTCGCAGCCGCCCAGCTCGGCCCCATCCAGCGCGCGGAATCCCGCTCCGTCGCCGTCGGGCGCATGGTGCGGCTGATGGAGCGCGCCCATGCCCGCGGCGTGCAGGTCGTGGTGTTCCCCGAACTGGCGCTCACGACATTCTTTCCCCGCCACTACCTCGCCGACCGCGCCGAGGCCGATGGCTGGTTCGAGGCCGCCATGCCCTCCAACGAAACGGCGCCGCTGTTCGAGGCGGCCCGGCGCTACGGCATCGCCTTCCACCTGGGCTACGCCGAGCGCACGCCGGACGGACGGCATTTCAACACCGCCATCCTGGTCGACCCGGCCGGCGAGATCATGCTGAAATACCGAAAAGTCCACTTGCCCGGTCACGCCGAATACGATCCGTCGCGCCAGGTGCAACACTTGGAAAAACGCTATTTCGAAGTGGGTGATCTGGGCTTCCCCGTCGTGCGCGCGCCGCTCGGCGGGATGCCGGTGAACGCCGGGCTGATGATCTGCAACGACCGCCGCTGGCCGGAGGCGTGGCGCGTGCTGGGGCTGCAGTCCGTCGAGCTGGTGATGCTGGGCTACAACACGCCGAGCCTGAACCAGTCCGCCCGCGGCTTCGAGGCGCCGCATCTTCGGGTATTCCACAGCCATCTGGCGATCCAGGCCGGCGCATACCAGAATTCGACCTATGCCGTGGCCACAGCGAAGGCGGGCATCGAGGACGGCTGCGAGCTGTTCGGCCACTCGATCATCGTGAACCCGCAAGGCGAAATCCTCGCGCAGGCGACATCGTGGGGCGACGAGCTGATCACCGCGGATTGCGACCTGGACCGCTGCACGCTGGGCCGCACCACCATCTTCGCCTTCGACCAGCACCGGCGTCCGGAGGCCTATGGCCGCATCACCGGGCAGGTCGGCGCCGTGACGCCGCCGGAGTGGCGGCCCGGCATCGCGGCAACATAGGGCTTGGCGCCCTACCCCACCAGCGCCAGCCAGGCCATCGCGACGCCGGCCTGGCACGGTTCGATCACCGGGACACCGGCCGCCTGCTCCACCGCTGCCCGGTGCCCGGCCATTCCGGTGCAGCCGAGCACGATGGCGCCGGCGCCGTCCTGGACCAGGCGCTGTGCCGCATCGATCAGCCGGCCGCGCGCCGCCGCCGGGTCGAGCAGGGTATCCATCGACACGTTCAGTGCCACCTCCCCGGCCAGCCGCGCCTCCAGGCCCATGGACCGGAGCGCCAGCGCATGGCGGCCCAGGCTGGCGTCCACGATGGCGATCACGCCGAACCGCTCGGCCCGGGCCGCCGCGGCGGCGACGGCGCAGCGGAACACGCCCAGCACGGGCCGGCCGGTCATCGCCCGTATTGCTTCGAGGCCGGGATCGGAGGCGCAGGCGATCACGACGATATCGGTGGCCTGGCGTTCGACCACGCGGCACATCGGCTCGACCGCGGCGTGCCAGTCGCGCCAGCTCAGGATGGCGGGTGGCCCGTCCGGAACGCATATTACGTCGATGACCGGGCCGCCCTGCGTGCGGAACGGCGCCACGGCGGCGTCGATGCCGGCCCCGCAGGCGACGGAGCTGTTCGGGTTGATGACAAGGATGCGCGGCATGGGGCATCGTTCTTGCAAGTTCATGCTCCGTCAACCCAATAGGAACCGAGACACCATGCAGGCACTCCGCCGCGCGACCCTTATGATATGCCTGCTGGCCGGGGCGGCGCAGGCCCAGGACGGGACGCCGCTGCGCACGGCGGTCGACGGCACCTTCGCGCCGTTCGCGTTTCCCAGCATGTCCGGCGGCGTCCAGGGTTTCAGCATCGAGCTGTTCACCGAGGTCGCGCGCCGCCTGCACCGCCCCATCACCTTCGACAGCGCGAGCTATTCCGGCCTGATCCCTGCGCTGGACGCCGGGCGCTACGACTTTCTCGCGGCGCCGACCACCGTCACGCGGGAGCGCGCCGAGAACCTGCTGTTCACCGGCGGCTACATGTGGACGGCGTTCCAGTTCGGCATCAAGAAGGGCAGCACACCGATCACGTCCCTGGAAGACCTCCGCGGCAAGGCCATCACGGTGAACAAGGGCAGCGCCTACGATGCCTGGGCCGCCGCCAACGCTGGTAAATACGGCTTCACCAGCCAGGCCTACGACTCGCAATCCGACGCGGTGCAGGCGGTGCTGGCCGGGCGCGCGGTGGCGAACCTGGGCGGCAACGCCGTGATCCGCTACGCCGCGACCAAGCTGCCGCAGTTCCAGCCGGATTTCGTCATCA
>CAXTJW010000273.1:0-5503 GCA_964244305.1 uncultured Acetobacteraceae bacterium | reverse complement strand
GTGCACATGCCGTTCGGCAGCGTCTACACCAGCCTGCAGACCGGCGTCGTCGACATGGCCGAGAACGGCGTCAACGTCTACATGGCGAACAAGCACTACGAGACCGCGCCCGTCATGTCATTGACGCAGCACGAGGCCAACAACTCGCTGGTGTGGGTGTCGGACAAGCTGTGGTCCAGCCTTTCCGAGGAGCAGCAAGGCTGGGTGCAGGCCGCCGCCGACGAGGTGTCGCGCACACAGCCCGCCCGCGCGCTGGCGCTGGAGGCCGAAAGCCAGGCGCGGCTCACCAAGCTCGGTGTGAAGTTCGTCACCGACGTGGACAAGTCGGGCTTCATCACCGCCGCCATGCCGTTCCAGGACAAGCTGGCCGGCGAGCTCGGGCCGCATGCGGTCAAGGTTCTCGCCCTGATCCGAGCCGTGAAATGATCGTCCAGCCAACACCGCCGGGCTCGGATGGTCCGATCGTCCTGGAGCGGGACCGCCACCTGAAATGGCACAAGCTCGACTGGCTGGAGCACGCGATGATGGTCGGCTGCGGGATGTGCCTCGCCTGCTTCTCCGCCGCCGTGTTCATGGACGTGGTGACGCGCGAGCTGGGCCATCCCTGGCTGTGGCTGCAGGAGGTCACGATGGCCTTCTTCACCTATGGCATCTTCTGCGGCACCGCCGTCGCCACCCGGCGGCAGGACCACCTGCAGCTCTCGGCGCTCACCGAAGCCATGCGCGGTCCCATGCGGACGGTGTTCGAGGTGTTCAACCGCGGCGTGGTGCTGGCCGTCGGCCTCGCCATGGTCGGCTACGGCTGGCAGAATTTCCTGAGCGGGCTCAGCAGCTTCCGCATGCCATCGATGACGCCGATCGCCTATCTTTACTGGCCGATTCCAGTATGCGGGGCGTTGGTCGCGCTGTTCAGCTTCGAGCAGATCGTAAACGGTTTGCGAAATGGCTTCGTGCAGCCGGTTCCCAGGGAAGCCGTTGCCCCAAGCCCGGCACTTGGGGCCGTCATCTGAATGGTGGCCGGGAACGCCCTGATCCTTGGCGTCATGACGGCGCTGTTCCTCACCCTCGGCTACCTCGGCGTCCCCGTCGCGTTCAGCCTCATCGCCGGCGTGCTGGTCGGCACCGCCATGACCCCCATCAGCCTGCAATCCATGATGGGCCAGCTGTTCAACGGCATCGACAGCGAGAGCCTGATGGCCATCCCGTTCTTCCTGCTGGTGGGGGAGCTGATGACCTCGGCCAACGTCGTGATCCGCATCGCCAACCTGTCGCAGGCGCTGGTCGGCCACGTGCGCGGCGGCCTCGCCCAGGTCACGACGGTGTTCAGCATGTTCTTCTCCGGCATGTCGGGATCGAGCTCCGCCGACGTCGCCGTGCTGTCCCGCACCATGGCCCGGCCGATGGCGCAGGAGGGCTACCGGCCCGAGTTCGTCGCGGCGTTGATCGCGGCGGCCAGCACGATCGCGGCCCTGGTGCCGCCGTCGATCATGGCGGTGGTGTATGGCGCGATCGGCAACGTGTCGATCGCCGGGCTGTTTTTGGGCGGTATCGTGCCCGGCCTCATGATCGGCGCCGGGCTGATGATCTACTGCTACTTCTTCGGCCCTGTCGGCTTCCAGCGCCCGCGCGCCAGCCTGCCGCAGCTCGGACTGGCGACGCGCGGCGCTGCATTGCCGCTGATGATCCCGATCATCCTGCTGGGCGGCATCATGACCGGCTGGTTCACCCCGACCGAGGCCGGGGTCATCGCCATCGCCTACATCCTGCTGATCGTGCTGCCGCTGCTGAAGCCCGGCCATTTCCGCCGGCTGCCGCGGGACTTCATCGAGGCCGGGCTGGTGTTCAGCCTGCCGCTGATCACCATCGCGGCGGCATCGGCATTCGGCTGGCTGGTGGCGTATCTCCGCGGCCCCATCGTCGTCGCCGGCTGGATCGAAGGCTTCGCTGGCACCGACCCGACGGCCGTCATGTTCCTGCTGGTCGCAGTGTTCGTGATCGTCGGCGACTTCATCGAGCCGATCCCGGCGATCATCATCTTCATGCCGGTGGTGAACCAGCTGACGGAGAGCGCCGGGATCAACTCCGTCCATATGGGCGTCGTGCTGATCGTGACCCTGGTGTTCGGGCTGATCACGCCGCCCTACGGACTGGCGCTGCTGATGGCGAGCAAGTTCGTCGGCGTGCGCTTCGCCTCGGCGCTGCGGGCGTCGCTGCCGATCTACCTTATCTTCTTTGCCACAATCGCCTTCACCATCTTTGCGCCCAGCGCGATCCTATACCTGCCCAAGACGCTGTTCCCGGAGTCCGTCGGCTGCTTCAAAGCGCCGGGAGGCACCGGCTATATTTGTCCACAATAACATACTCCGCGTCATTACTTTGCCGATGGTGAGCCAGGCTGACCGTATTATCATAACCCGTCATTGCGAGCCGGCTTCGGCGCGGCAATCCAGTGCCGCATGGACCAATAGTCTTGCATGCGGCCCTGGGTTGCCGCGTCGCAAGCACTCCTCGCAATGACGGAAAGGTGGGTAGTGGGCAAATGCGATTGCCCTGGCGACACACGGGTCGAGCGCACGACGGGCAAGCCTGCCACCACGCTTCACAGCCGGCCTCGAACAGGCCAACCTCCACTCTGAGGGGAACCAGAGCATGGACACCGGAATCACCATCGCAACCGATCAATTCCAGACCTTGCACGAAGTCGTCGCGGCAGCCCACGCAAGGCTCGACCGTAACATGTGGGGCTATCTCGCCGGCGGCGCCGGGACCGAGACCACGCAACTCCGCAACCGCCTCGCGCTCGACCGCATCGCCTTCCGGCCGCGTGTCCTGCGGGACGTCTCCGCCATCGACACGTCCGGACGGTTTTTCGGCCAACGCATCCGGCTTCCGGTCTGCCTGGCGCCGGTGGGCGGCCTCGACTACATGGGCGAGGGCGGCGGCGTCACCGTGGCCCAGGGCGCAGCGGCGGCCGGCGTGCCGTTCATGCTGAGCTCGGTTTCAGAGCGCAGCATGGAGGCGGTGGCGGCGGCCTCGGCCGGTCCGCGCATCTTCCAGCTTTATGTCCGCGGCGACGGCGATTGGGTGGACGATCATGTGCGCCGGGCCGTCGACGCCGGTTATGACGCGTTCTGCATCACGGTCGACAGCGCGCTCTATAGCCGGCGGGAGCGCGACATCGCCAACCGCTTCGCCAAGCCATGGCGGGCCCAGGCCGAAGGCATGGAGTTCCAGGCCGCGCTGAACTGGACCGATATCCGGCGGTTCAAGGACAAGCATGCCATCCCCCTGATCCTCAAGGGCATCGCTACGGCCGAGGACGCTGCCATCGCTTGCGAAATCGGCGTCGACGTCGTCTATGTCTCGAACCACGGCGGCCGGCAATTGGACCATGGCGCCGGCGCGATCGAGGTCTTGCCGGAGATCGTGGCCGCCGTCGCGGGCCGGGCGCGGATCATGGTCGACGGCGGGTTCAGCCGCGGGGCCGACATCGTGAAGGCGATGGCGCTCGGCGCCGACCTGGTCGGGATCGGCCGGCTGTATTGCTACGGCCTCGCCGCCGCCGGGGCCGCCGGGATCGCGCGGGTGATCGAGTTGCTGGACATCGAGGTCACGGAGTGCCTGGGCCTATTGGGCGTGACCGGCTTTTCCGAGCTCAATGCCTCCTATCTGCGCCCGGCCGAATCCGTCGCAGAGCCGCACGCCCACAGCGCCTTCCCGCTCCTGAAGCTGCCCTGATGCCGATGGCGGCGGAGCGCGGACCGCTTAGAGGCAAACATAACTCGACTCGATGAAGACAGCGGGCGGGCGTAAGATCGTTTCGCACCCATAATCCCGGAGCTTTGCCCTGCACCCGTTCGCCACCTTGCTTGCCGGCGGCCTCGCCGTAGCAGCCGTCAACGCCTCCTCCAGCAGCGGCGAACCGCAGCTGCGGCCCGGATGGCGCGACGACTATCGCCGGCCCTTGGTCAGCCCGTATCCAGCCGAAAACCCATATTCCGCAGAAAAGGCGGCGCTCGGCGCCACGCTGTTCTTCGACCCCGTGCTGTCCGGCAGCCGGATCAGCGCGTGCGTGACCTGCCATGAGCCCAGCCGGGCATGGGGCGATGGCCGCGTAAGCTCGATCGGGGACCGGCAGAAACCGATGGGGCTGCGGTCGCCAACCCTGCTCGATGTCGCATGGATCCCGCAGCTCGGCTGGAATGGCAAGTTCCCCGACGTGGAGGGCGTGACGTTGCAGGCTATCCTGAGCGGCACGAACTTGGATTTGCCGGTGCAAGAAATGCTCGAGCGGCTATCGGCCAACCCGGCCTATGTGCGGCGGTTCCATACCGCATTCGGACCCGGCATCATCACGCAAAGCCATGTTCAGCAGGCGCTTGCGACCTACCAGCGTGGCATCCGGTCGGCCCCGGCGCCGTTCGACCGCTGGGTGGACGGCGACGAGCTTGCGGTAAGCACCGCAGCGAAGCGCGGCTTCGCCCTGTTCGAGGGCAAGGCCGGCTGCGTCGGCTGCCATTCCGGCTGGGCGTTTACGAACTACTCGTTCCAAGACATCGGCAGCGCAAGCGGCAACGATCTCGGCCGCGGCAAGCTGTTCCCGTCATCCGTGTCGCTCCGCTACGCCTTCAAGGTTCCGACGCTGCGGGACGTCGCGCTGCGGGCGCCATACATGCACGATGGCTCAATCCCGACGATCGCGTCGGTGATCGACCTCTATGACCGTGGCGGCATCGACCGTCCGAGCCGCTCGCCGCAAATCCGACCGCTTGGGTTGACGCCAGCCGAGAAAGCGGAGTTGACGGAGTTCTTGACGACGCTGACCGGCGATCCTCAGCAGGTGGTCCCTACGCTAAGCCCGCGCTGACGCCAAGCGAGGCCGGGCTGCGCGCTTCGCTGGGCAACGGCTTCGCCCGCAGCGTCTTTTCATTTCGTTAAACAAACGTTTAGTTGCATCGCAGCAAACGCGCTTACCCGTGACTGATATGTTGCACGACAGGTAATGCGAACCCAATCAGCGACAATCCCGCGATAAGCAGCACGCCGCCAGCATTTTCGAGCCTTGCCGAAACTGCGGGCTGGGACGCGGCGGCCCACGATAGCGCCGCGCCGCCACAAAGAATCGTGACAATCAAACCAATATACATCAATGTTCTCTCTTCAACCTAAGCGTTAGAGCGCCTGATATCGCTTATCCCTGCCGTGCCCTCATCGCATCGAGCACCTTTAGTCTGGAAGCTGAACAATGTCATTCCAAAAAGTTAAAATTTCGTTACTGTGCTGCTCGCTCATCATCGCATTCGTCCTCACCCCAGCGGTGGCCCAGGCGCATGTGAAATGGTTCTGCGCCTACGACGTCGCCGGGTCGCCCGTCGTGCTGTTGAACATCCTATGCCAGGACTTCGAACTGCTTGTCGCATTGGCGATCGGCATGCTCGTGCTAGGGGGCGTCATCGAGGGCTTGCCGCTCGGCCGCGCCATCCTGCGCTCGCTGGACCGGACG
>CAXTJW010000272.1:0-5535 GCA_964244305.1 uncultured Acetobacteraceae bacterium | reverse complement strand
GCCATCTGCATGTATCACGACCAGGCGCTGATCCCGCTCAAGACGCTCGATATGGCGAGCGGGGTGAACGTCACGCTCGGCCTGCCGATCATCCGCACGTCGCCGGACCACGGGACGGCGTTCGACATTGCTGGAACGGGCCGCGCCGACCCGGCCAGCCTGATCGCGGCGCTACGGCTCGCGGCAACCCTCGCAGAAAGGCGCAACGCATGAGCAATCCCCGGCTTGGCGTGAACCCCCGGCTTGGCGTCAATGTCGACCACGTCGCGACGATACGCAACGCCCGCGGCGGCCTGCATCCGGACCCGTTCGCCGCCGCGTTGATGGCTGTCGGCGCGGGTGCCGACGGGATCACGGTCCATTTGCGGGAGGACCGCCGCCATATCCGCGACGCCGACCTCGAACGGATCGCCGGCGCGTCGGAAATCCGCCTGAACTTCGAAATGGCTGCGACGGACGAGATGGTCGGCATCGCGTTGCGGTTGCGCCCGGCCGCGTGCTGCCTGGTGCCGGAACGCCGGACGGAGGTCACGACCGAGGGCGGGCTGGACGCGGCCGGGCAGGCGGCGACGCTCGGCCCGCGCATCGCGGCGCTCCGCGAGGCAGGCATCCGCGTGTCGCTGTTCCTCGATCCGGATGCGGCGCAGTTGCGGGCGGCGCAGATGCTGGGCGCGCACGTCGTCGAATTGCACACCGGCGCCTATGCCGAGGGCCGCGCGGGCGAGCTCGATCGGCTGCGGGAGGCGGCGGCGCTGCTGGCCGAGATCGGGCTGGAGTGCCACGCCGGACATGGGCTGACCTATGCGAACGTCCAGCCGGTCGCCGCCCTGCCGCAGGTCGAGGAGCTGAACATCGGCCATTTCCTGATCGGGCAGGCGATCATGGACGGCTTGCCGAACGTGGTGGCCACGATGCGGGCGCTGATTGCACGAGCTTAGGTTCTGATCACTCCCGCGCCCGAGGATGGGTCCGGCGCCAGATGGTCTGCAGCTGGGCCGGGTCGACGCTGGTGTAGCGCTGCGTCGTCGAAAGGCTGGCATGGCCGAGCAGTTCCTGAATGGACCGAAGATCAGCGCCGCCGGCGAGCAAGTGCGTCGCGAAGCTGTGGCGCAAGGCGTGCGGCGTCGCATGGGCCGGCAGGCCCACCATGGCCCGAAACGTCGCCATGGTGCGCTGCGCCACCCGCGCCGTGAGCCGGCCGCCCTTTACCCCGACGAACAACGGCGAGCCCGGCTGCCGGTTTGGATGGGCCCGCAGCCAAGCCGCCAAAGCCTGACGCACCCCCGGAAGCAACGGCGTCAACCGCTCCTTCCCGCCCTTGCCCTTCACCAGCAGCGTGTCCGCATCGGCCCGGATGCTGCCGACATCGAGCGACAGCGCCTCGTTGATGCGCAACCCGGCGCCATAAAGCAACGTGAACAGCGCGACGTCGCGGACCTGGGCCAGCGCCGTGTCTGTCGCCTCGCCAATCTCGGCCGCAACGGCGAGCGCCTGCGGGGGCGTCAGCGCGCGGGGAAGCGGGCGCCGGGCGCGCGGCGTGCCGAGCAGGCCGGGCGCCGGGTTGGCAACGCCACGGTGCCGGGCCAAGAACCGAAACAGGCTGCGAACCGCCGACAAATGACGCGCCCGCGTCGCGTTCGCCGTGCCCAATCCGGCCTCGTGCGCCAGCCAGGCGCGCAGGTCCATCTGCGTCAGCGCCCCAAGATCATCGAGCCGTGGCTCGTCCCCGAGATGGCGCGTCAGAAACGCCAGGAACGCGCCGAGGTCGCGGCCATATGCCTCGACCGTGAGCGGTGACGCCTGCCGCGTCCGCGCCATCCAATCGAGGAATGCGGCGACGGCATCCGCGGCAAGCTCCGGCGCCGTCATTCGCGGCCGAGCGCCACCGCGATCGCCTGGCCGAGGAACGCCAGCACCGGCGTCGCAGCGCCCGCCAGCGCTCGCCCGTCCCGGCACGCGAGCGCCAGCAGCGCAGGCGAGTCCGGCAGCGGCACGCGCACCAGCGCCTCCCGCCCAGCCAGGGCAGCGGCCTCGCCATGCAGCAACGGCGTGCGCACCGCGTCCCGCACCAAGGCCCGGCGACGGCCGAGCGCCGCCGCGACCGTGCCCGGCGGCACCCGGACCGCGCCGGGCACTGGCGGCTCCGCATCGGGCCCGGCCTCCGCGCAGAGCCGGACGCTGTCCAGCCGCAGCAAGTTCGGCAAATCGTGCTGCAAGCACCAGGGCAGGTCGCGCGCGCCCATCATCGCCAACACGGCGTTTTGCACCCGCTCGGCAAACCCCTCCGCCGCGCGGCGCTCGACCGTCGCATCCGCCAGCGCCGCCGCACCCGCGCGGGCACGGTCCAGCATCGCCGCCATATGATCGGCCAGCCGGTCCCCATGCACGCGGGTTGGCGGCTCGAGCACGGCATAAAGCTCGGGATGTGCCGCGAGCCAGCCAGGGTTCGCCCGCAGGAACTCCGCAACATGGTCGACGCCCGCTTCGGCCGTGGCAGGCTGCCCTGGTTGCATTCCAGGCGTCTGTGCCTCATCTCGCAATATGTTCACTCTCCGTTCAGCAGCGGATCGGAATCGATCACCATTGCGATGTATACCAACCTGAAGTCCGCACGCATGCGCGCAAGCCGAAACAACGCCGGGCACGGTGGCCTGGACCTTGGCTTCGCGACACTACTCCCAGTTGCAGCGGCCAGGAAGCGTATTGCCGTACTGCTGCCAAGACCGTTCCAAGGCACCTTCGACTACGCCGTCCCCGACGGGCTCAGCCCTCAACCCGGCGATATCGTTTTGGTTCCGCTCAATCGGCGGGAAGAGGTCGGGGTCGTTTGGGACGCCCCCGCCGGCCCGTCCGTCGCAGATGCCAAGCTCAAGCCGGTGACGGCGATCCTGGATGCCGCGCCGCTCCCCCCCGCGTTGCGCCGGTTCATCGACTGGGTGGCGGGCTACACCCTTGCGACCCCGGGCGAGGTGCTGGCCATGGCGCTGCGGGTCAATGCGCTGCAGCCGGAGACGCCCGCCGCCGGTTGGCGCCTGGCCGAGGATGGGCCGAAAAAGCCGCTGACGGAGGCGCGCGCCCGGGTGTCGGCTTTGTTGAGCGGCGGCGCACCGCAGTCGACGTCGGCCATCGCGCGCGCGGCCGGGGTCAGCGCCGGCGTGGTGCGCGGCATGGCGCAGGCCGGCCTGCTGCTCCCGGTCGCCCTTCCGGCGCGCGCTCCGTTCGCCATGCCCGATGCCGCCCACCCCGGCCCCGTGCTGTCGGGCGCACAGGCGGCCGCCAGCGAAACCCTCCGCGGCGCGGTTGCCAGCCGCCGGTTCAGCGTCACCTTGCTGGACGGCGTCACCGGCTCCGGCAAGACCGAGGTCTATCTCGAGGCCGTCGCCGAGTGCATGGCTCAGGGCCGCCAGGCGCTGGTGCTGTTGCCGGAGATCGCATTGTCCTCGCAGTGGCTGGAGCGCTTCGTCGCCCGCTTCGGCGTGGAACCGGCGGTGTGGCACTCCGACCTTGCATCCCGCACCCGGCGGCTGACCTGGCGGGCGGTGTCGGATGGCGCGGCCCCGGTGGTCGTCGGCGCACGGTCGGCGCTGTTCCTGCCGTTCCCCGACCTCGGCCTCGTGATCGTGGACGAGGAACACGAGACCGCGTTCAAGCAGGAGGACGGCGTCGTCTACCACGCCCGCGACATGGCCGTGGTTCGCGCCCGCCTGGCCTCCGCGCCGGCCGTGCTGGTTTCGGCGACGCCCAGCTTGGAAACCTTGGCGAACGTCGAGGCCGGGCGATACCGCCGCATGACCCTGGACAAGCGGCACGGCGGCGCGACCTTACCGGAGGTCGCGGCCATCGACCTCCGCATCGCCCCGCCCGAGCGCGGACGCTTCCTGTCGCCCCCCTTGGTCGAGGCGGTGCAGGAGACGCTGGCGCGCGGCGAGCAGGCCATGCTGTTCCTGAACCGTCGCGGCTACGCGCCACTGACGTTGTGCCGGGCCTGCGGCCACCGCATGAACTGCCCGAATTGCACGGCGTGGCTGGTCGAGCACCGGGCGCGCCGCGTGCTGACCTGTCATCATTGCGCCCATACCGAGCCGATCCCGCCGGCCTGCCCGCACTGCGCCGTCGAGAACAGCCTGGTGCCCATCGGACCCGGCGTCGAGCGCATCACCGAGGAGGTCGCCGCCGTCTTTCCCGACGCGCGCCGCCTGGTGATGGCGAGCGACACCTTGCCGGGTCCGCACGCCGCCGCCGAGGCCGCGCACATGATCGAGCGGCGCGAGGTGGACCTGATCATCGGCACCCAGATCGTGGCGAAAGGCTGGCACTTCCCGCATCTGACCTTGGTGGGCGTGGTGGACGCCGACCTCGGCCTGGCCGGTGGCGACCTGCGCGCGGCGGAGCGGACGGTGCAGCTGCTGCATCAGGTGGCGGGGCGCGCGGGCCGGGCGGAGGCGCCGGGCCGGGTGCTGCTGCAGACTTTCAGCCCCGAGCATCCGGTGATGCAGGCGTTGATCGGCGGCAACCTACAGGCGTTCATGGAGGCGGAGGCGGAGGGCCGCAAGCCGGGCCACTGGCCGCCCTATGGCCGCCTGGCCGCCCTGATCGTCAGCGCCGACACGGCCCAGATGGCCGACGAAGTCGCGCGCGACCTCGGCCAAGCCGCCCCACGCGAGGATGGCGTGTTGGTGTTGGGCCCAGCGCCGGCGCCGCTCGCGATCCTGCGCGGACGGCATCGCCGCCGCCTGCTGCTGAAGACCCGGCGGGACATCGCGGTGCAGCCGTTGCTGCGTGCCTGGCTCGATCAGGTGCGGGTGCCGGCCTCTGCGCGGGTCGATGTCGACGTGGATCCGGTGTCGTTCCTGTAAACCTGTGCGCCCTGGTTGCAGCAGGTGGCACCCCATGGTAGACGCCCATCCGACCTGGGTTTTGCATACAACGACAATCGAAAAGAGGACGCGTGGCTTCTGGTTCGAACTCCTCCGGCGGCACCCTGGCCGGCCGTTACGCGGCGGCGCTTTACGCGCAGGCCGAAGACACCCGTGCGATCGATGCGACCGTAGGCGAGATGGACGCCCTGGGTCGCCTGATCGACCAAAGCGCCCCGTTTCGCCGGCTGCTTGAAAGCCCGCTGATCGACGTGACCCAGGCGCGCACGGCCGCCATTGCGGTGCTGGCGGAGCAGGGTTTCGGGAAGTTGATCCAGGATTTCGTCGGCGTCGTCGCCAACAACCGCCGGCTGAACGCATTGCGCGTCATCGTCGCCTCGTTCGCCGCCCTGGTGGCCAGCAAGCGCGGTGTCGTCGTAGCGCAGGTCGCCAGCGCCCATCCGTTGACCGACGTGCAGCGCGAGCAGCTCCGCGCCCGCATGATCGAGGCGGGTTATGGCACCGTGAACATCGAAGACACCGTCGACCCCAGCTTGCTGGGCGGCCTTGTGGTCCGCATCGGAGCCCGGCTGTACGACACCAGTTTGAAATCCCGCCTGCAGCGACTGCAGTATGCCATGAAGGGTGCCGCCTAAGATGGAAATCCGCCCCGCCGAGA
>CAXTJW010000271.1:3544-5538 GCA_964244305.1 uncultured Acetobacteraceae bacterium | reverse complement strand
GCCGGTCTCAACCTCACGGAAAAGCAGGAGCTCGGCGCGCTGCTCCGCCGGTTGAAGGGTCATGGCCTCACCATCCTGATCGTCGACCACGACATGAACCTGGTGGAACAGGTGGCCGACCACATCACCGTGCTGAACTTCGGCCGCCGCATCGCCGATGGCCGGCCGCGCGACGTGCTGTCGCATCCGGACGTCATCGCCGCCTACCTTGGGGAGCCTCGTAAAGAAGATGCCGCTGCTTGAACTTGGCGGCCTGGTCGCCCGCTACGGCGCCGGCGACGTGCTGAAGGGCCTGTCGCTGGAGGTCGAGGAGGGCGAGATCGTGGCGCTCCTGGGCAGCAACGGCGCGGGGAAGAGCACGACCTTGCGGGCGATATCGGGCCTGGTGCCGAACGTGTCCGGCCGGCTCGGCTTCGCCGGGCAATCGCTGATCGGCATGAAGCCGGAGGCGATCGTGCGGCTCGGCGTCGCCCATGTGCCGGAGGGGCGCCGGGTGTTCCCGGGCCTGACGGTGCGGGAGAATATCCTGCTGGGCGGCAGCAACCGCCGGGGAGTGCGGCGGGGTGTGTTGGAGACCGAGACCGACGAGATGCTGGTGTTCTTCCCCGACCTGAAACGGCTGGAGCACGCGCTCGGTTGGACATTGTCGGGCGGGCAGCTGCAGATGGTCGCGGTCGCGCGGGGCATGATGGCCAAGCCGCGGCTGCTGCTGTTGGACGAGCCGTCGCTGGGCTTGGCGCCGCTGATCGTGCAGCAGGTGTTTCGCATCATCGCCGAGATCCGCCGCCGCGGCACCACGGTGCTGCTGGTGGAGCAGAACGCGCACATGGCGCTGTCCGTCGCCGACCGTGGCTATGTGCTGGAGACCGGCAGCCTGTTGGTGACGGGGAAGCCGGCCGAATTGTGGAGCAACCCGGACGTGCGCGCGGCCTATCTGGGCGGCAAGACGGTCGCCGCCGCGCACGGTTGAACCGGCAGCAACGGCCAGCCGCCAGAACCACCGGCCGCCTGCACCAGCCATCCGCGCACGCCGGCCGGATCGCCGAAAAACTCATCCACCCGCAGCCCGGCGCCCCCCAACGCACGGGCGGCGCGCATGCCGTCCTCGTCCGTCACGTCGTCGCCGATGAAAATCGGTTGCCGCCCGGCGAACGGCGCCTCGGTCATGAGTGCGGCGACCGCGCTGCCCTTGTCCGCCCCGCGCGGCCGGATCTCCCACGCCATCAGCGCCTCCATCAACTGGAACTGGCCCGCAAGCGGCGCGATCAGCGCCAGCGCAGCCTCGCGCAGCTCGGGCCCAAGCTCCGGCACCGCCCGGTAGTGCAGCACAAAGCCGCGCTTCTTCTGTTCCAGCAGCACCCCCGGATGGGCGTCGGCGATGCGCGCGGCGGCGATGACCCACTCGACCGGCGGAGCAGGTAGGCTGACGCGCACCACCTCGGCGCCGGGCGCGTGCCGGATGGCGCCGCCGTGCTCGCCGGCCACCGCATACGGCACGTCGCCGAACAGCCCGTCCACCTGCTCGATCGGCCGCCCGGTCACGACCGCGAGCGCCCCGCCCATGGCGTCCCGCAGCCGCCGCAACGCCTCGGGCAGGCCCGGCGCGACCCGCACCTGATCCGGCGTCGGCGCGATGTCGAGCAAGGTACCGTCCATGTCGAGCAGCAGCGCCGACCGCGCCACCGTCATCGCACTCAGTGGCACGACGTCACCCTCAGGTCATAGAGTGGATGCTCCAGCTGCGACAATGCCGGCGCGCTGGCCAGCATCCAGCCGCGGAAGGTGGCGCCGGCAGCCCGGCCGTCCGTCACCTCGAGGAACGCTGCGCTGTCCTGCGGCTGATCCGGCGGACGGGTCACGCAGCCGCGCACGGTGATGGTCATCGACCCCCACGGCACGCTCTGCCCCACCCGAACCGTCAACGGCGACGGCTGTGCGCGCACCTTATCCAGCACGGAAAGCTCCGCCGTGTTGCGCGGCAGCCAGGCATCGAC
>CAXTJW010000271.1:0-3444 GCA_964244305.1 uncultured Acetobacteraceae bacterium | reverse complement strand
GCGGCCTCGTCCACGCCCATGAGCACGGCGTCCTCGAACGCGTCCTGCAGCACCTGCACGGCCTCGGTATGGTTCTCCTCAAGCGTCCGCAGCTTCTCCCGGCACGCGACCGGGCTACCGTCCGCCATCGGCCACTGCGCCGGCCCTACGGTCATTGCGTCTGGCCCGGCTTGGCCTTTTGGTCGAGCGATTTCTGCGTGGCGTCCGCCAGGCTGCCGACGTTGAAGATGAACTTGCCCAGCAGGTCCTCGAGGTTCGCCGCCGACTGCGTGATCGTGATCACGCCGCCATCGCCCAGTATCTTGTCGCTGCCGCCGGGGCTGAGGCTGACGAACGAGCCGCCCAGCAAGCCGCCGGTCGAGATCGTGGCGCTGCTGTCGTCCGGCATCTTAATATCCGGCTGCATGGTGAAGTTGACGACGGCCTGATAGGATTTCGCGTCGATGGTGGTGGCCGCCACGCTTCCGACCTTGACGCCGGCAATGCGCACGTCGGCACCTGCGCCGATGCTGCCCACGTTGTCGAAGCGCGCCGATAGCCGCGTGCCGCTGCTGGTGCTCCGCCCGGTATTGCTTGCCGCATAGGCCACGAACGCGGCCGTCACCAGCAACACTGCCGCCCCCGCCGCGAGGTCGGCGACGCTGCGCTTTGATCCCGCCATGCGCCTAGCTGCCCGGCGTCCATGATTCGTAATCGCCGGTCGACGGCGCGCGGTGCCCGCCGCGATAGTCGTGGCCTGGCGGACGATAGCTGCCGGCTGTCCCGGTCAAGTTCGCTTGATGCGGCTTCTGCCACGGCTTGCGGGAGGCCAGCGGGATCGGCTCGTCGGTCGTATAGTGCAGCCATGCGTGCCACTCGGCCGGCACCTCGCTCGCGTCGACCTCACCGGCATACATCACCCACCGGCGGAGCGGCAGGCCAGGCCGGGCGCGTTTCTCCTCGAAATAGCGATTGCCGGCTTCGTCGCTGCCGACGGGGCGGCCGCGGAAATAGGTGAATAGTCGGGTGCCGATGGTCATCGGCACGATATAAGCGACCCCGGCGGCGCGGTCCACCATGCTTGCCCTGAAGCGCGCCCGAGCAAGATTTCAGCTTCCCCCGCGGCGGCGCTCCCCGTAGCATTCCGCCATGGACAGCGCGGCATGAAAAGCACTCGAATTTGGCGTGGCGTCCGCATGCGCGACACGGCGGCCGGCGCCGATCCGGACGCCCCGGCACGCCCCCTGAGCCTGCCTGCCGCCTGGGACGACCGGGCCGCCAGCGCGCTTGCGGCCCTGGCGCCGGGCGAAGGCCGCGTCTCGCTGCCCCGCGCCGCCGATAGCTGGATCCGCCCCGTCGCCAACCGCGCGCGTGAGGCCGGGGACGCTGCGCTGGCGGACCGGCTGCATGCGCTGCTGCTGCACCGCCAGGCCGCGCCGACCGCGCCGGTATGGCATGGCAGCGTCGGCGCCCCTCCGGGCTTCGTGCTGAATCTGCCCGCATTTCAGGACGGCGCGCATGGCTTCGACACGGTGGCATTCACCGAGGCCGTCACCACCGCCGCGACTGCATTGCGCCTCAGCGCGCCCGGCGCGTCACGCTTCAATACGTCCAGCGAGTCGCACTTCGCCCCGCGTTTCGCAATCGGCATCACCGACCTCGACGGCCTGCTGGCGCTGCTCGACCTTGAATACGACAGCCCGGCCGCACGGGACGTCGCGCGCTGCATCGCTGCCCTGCTGCGCGCCACCGCCGACCTCGCCTTCGCGGGCGACCAACCCGATCTGCTGTCCCGTCTGCCCTCCTGGCCGATGCCGCCGCCGCAGGCCGCCGTGCCGGCGTTGGCCGCCGCCGCCTTCGACGCTCGCGTGTCCGCATTGCGCGGATCGTCCAGCATCCCCTGCACCGCCATCCTCCCGCCGGGCCCCGCGGACGCCTTGCTGGGCGCCGACACCGGCGGGATCGCACCGAGCTTTTCGCCCGTCGGCGCGGATGGCGCGCTGACCCGCGCCGCATTGGCCCGGCTCGCGGCCCAGGGCATGACGGCGGAGACGGCGCTAGCGAGGCTGCTGTCGGGCGAACCGGTCCTCACGCCTGCCGGGCTTGCGGCGCACCAGGCGATGCACGACGCCGTCGCGCCCTATCTGCACGCCATGCCGCCCCGCCCGGTGGCCGGGATCGTGCCGTCGCAGCCGCCGCACCGCCGCGAGCTCCCGGGCCGTCGTCGCGGCTATACGCAGAAGGCCGCGGTGGGCGGGCACCGCGTCTATGTGCGGACCGGCGAGTATGCCGACGGCACACTGGGCGAAATCCACGTGGCGCTGCCACGGGAGGGCGCGGCGCTGCGCGGCATGATGGACAGCGTTGCGGCGGCCGTGAGCCTCGGCCTGCAGCATGGCGTGCCGCTGCATGAATATGTGGAATCCTTTACCCTGACCCGGTTCGGCCCCGCCGGCCGCGTCGAAGGCGACCCGGATGTCGGCCATGCGACGTCGATCCTCGACTACGTATTCCGCAACTTGGCGATCACCTATCTCGGCCGCTGCGACGTGCCGGAGGGCGTGCCAGACGCCGTTGCGGACGACCGTGACGCGGGTGCGCCATGGCTGCCGATGGACCTGCCCGCGCAGCCCCGCTCGCGCCGGCCGGGGCTGCGCCTGGTCGCCAATGGTTAGGACGCGGCGATGAGCGCGATCGAGCAAAAGCTGGCCGAGCTCGGCATCGCACTGCCGACGCCGATGACGCCGCTCGCCAACTACGTGCCCTATGTCGTCTCGGGAAAGCTCGTGGTCATATCCGGCCAGCTTCCGGCAGTGGGTGGCGTCGTCGCCATAACCGGCAAGGTCGGCGAGGGTGTCAGCGTCGAGCAGGGCCAGCGCGCCGCCCGGTTGTGCTTCGTCAACCTGCTGGCGCATTTGCGCGATGCGTGCGGCGGCGATTTGGACCGGGTCCGTCAGGTGGTCCGGCTCGGCGGCTTCATCGCTTCGCCGCCTGGATTTTCCCAGCACGCCGCGGTGATGAACGGCGCGTCGGACCTCGCCGTCGCGGTGTTCGGCGAGGCCGGGCGCCATGCCCGCAGCACGATCGGCGTCCCTGCCCTGCCGCTCGACGCCGCCGTCGAGGTCGAGGGCATGTTCGAGCTCAAGTGAAGGGTTTTCGCTGGCGGCGGCCGCGCCATATTCCCGCCATGCCGGAAGACCTTGCGACCCTCACCTTGACGCTACACCCGCACATCGCCGAGATCGACCCGGCGGATTGGGACGCCTGCGCCGGGCCGGGCAACCCGTTCGTGAGCCATGCCTTCCTGAGCGCGCTGGAGGATAGCGGATCCGCCAATGCGCGCACCGGCTGGATGCCGCAGCACGCGGCGCTGCGCGACGGCGACCGCATCGTTGCGGTGGTGCCGATGTATGCGAAGTCGCACAGCTACGGCGAGTATGTGTTCGACCATAGCTGGGCCAACGC
>CAXTJW010000270.1:0-5551 GCA_964244305.1 uncultured Acetobacteraceae bacterium | reverse complement strand
GCGAGTTTCCGCGCATCGACGAGCGGCGGGCGGGCCTGCCCTACCGGCACGGCTTTCGCGTCGCCCGTGCGCCCGGGGCGTTGGACGCGGATGCGGTGCTGCACCACGACCTCGACCGTCGCCGCCGCACTGCGTTCGTGCTGAACGAGGGCGAGCGCGCGTCCGAGGCGGTGTTCGTGCCGGACGCGGATGGATGTCCTGAGGGCGAGGGCTGGTTGCTGACCGTGATTTGGCGGCCCGACCGGAATGACAGCGCATTGCTGGTGCTCGACGCGCAGGAGCTTGCGGCGGGGCCGGTGGCCGTCGTGCCGCTGCCGCGCCGGGTGCCGTTCGGCTTCCACGGGAGCTGGGTGGCCGCGGCCTGAGTTTCCTGGCGCGGCTGCGACCGAGGCGATCGCATTCGCCCCTGCACCCATTCCGTCATTGCGAGGAGCGCTTGCAACGCGGCAATCTAGGGCCGTACACACGGACATCGATCCGTTCGGCATTGGATTGCCGCGCCGAAGCCGGCTCGCAATGACAACTGATTTGGCATAACCAAACCGAGGAGAACGACCTTGAGACGAACGCTTCTTGCAACCTGCGGCTGGCTGCTGCTCGCCGTCCCGGTGTTTGCCGCCGACCTGCCCACCGCGGCCCCGGCCGATGTGGGCGTCGGCCGGCTCGACCGCATCACCAGCCTGTTCAAGGCCGATACCGCGGCGCAGCGACTGCCCGGCGCCGTCGTCATGATCGCCCGCAACGGCAAGGTCGTGTATCACGAGGCGTTCGGCGTGCGGGACCCCGAGACCGGCGCGCCCATGCAGAAGGACAGCATCTTCCGCATGTATTCGATGACCAAGCCGATCACCGGCGTGGCCGTGCTGATGCTGATGGAGGAAGGCAAGCTCCGCCTCAGCGACCCGGTGTCGAAATACCTGCCGGCGCTGAAGAACCCGAAAGTGATGATGGAGACCGTCGACGCACAGGGCCGGCGGGTCGCGTCCACCGTTCCGGCCAACCGCGAGATCACCATCCAGGACCTGATGCGCCATACCTCGGGCATCACCTACGGCGCCGGCAACTCGGCGGCCGAGCAGGCGATGACCAAGGCGGGGATCGGCATCCAACTCGGCACGACGGGCGAGAAGCCGCTCTCGGCAAGGCTGACCGACCAGCAGGTTGTGGAGGAAATCGGCAAGCTGCCGCTGATGTTCCAGCCGGGCTCGAGCTGGGAGTACGGCCGCTCGATCGACGTGCTGCTGGCGCTGGTGGAGGTCGTGTCCGGTCAGCGCGCCGACGCGTTCTTGGACGAGCGCATCTTCAAGCCGCTCAGCATGACGGACACCTTCTTCAACGTGCCGAAGGACAAGCTTGATCGCGTGGCGCAGCCGGGGCCCGACCCCGACACCAAGGAGACCGCGCAGCTGACCGACGTCACCCAGCCGCGCATTTTCCTAGGCGGCGGCGAGGGGCTGCTGTCGACGGCGTCGGACTACATGCGGTTCGCGCTGATGCTCGCCAATGGCGGCGAGGGGAACGGGGTGCGGCTGCTGTCGCGCAAGACGGTCGAGCTGATGACGTCCGACCACCTCGGCCCGGCGCTGTCGCAGGGGTCGAACTTCGCGCCGGGCCCGGGCTATGGCTTCGGGCTCACCGTCGCGGTGCGGACGCAGCCCGGCATGTCGTCCTATCCCGGCAGCGTCGGCGAGTTCAACTGGGGCGGCGCGGCCGGCACCGCGTTCTGGGTCGACCCGAAGGAGAAGCTGGTGCCGATCATGCTGATCCAGGCGCCGGGGCAGCGTCTATACTACCGGTTCGCGT
Organism: uncultured Acetobacteraceae bacterium; assembly: GCA_964244305.1. Taxonomy (GTDB): domain Bacteria; phylum Pseudomonadota; class Alphaproteobacteria; order Acetobacterales; family Acetobacteraceae; genus CAHJXG01. The sequence continues at coordinate 3,748 of CAXTJW010000270.1, read as the reverse complement.
TCCGGGACTTGGTTTACCAGTCGCTGGTCGACTGATGCAGCAGACATCGTTGCACGCCCGGGGCATGGAGGACTAGGTTAAGACCAAGCGGGAGGACGCGACAATGGCAAGACGGACGCCTGGCCCCGGCTCACCATCACCGGGTTTCACGATGTTCGACAGGCTAATTACCGTGGATATACAAGTAGCTGTTGGCTGCCGTGTCTGTGCCGAATGACACGGTGAGCCGTCCGTTGCCGAGATCCGCCTTGGCATACCCGGCCAGAGTCACCGATGCGACCGGCTTACCCGGCGCGGTCGCGTGCAGCGTCAGCCCAGTGTGCCCAACGGCGCCCTGATCGTCCTTCCAATCCAGGTTGAAACCGGTAGACGTCACACCGAAAATCGTCACGGCGTCGCCCGCATGGAAGTTGACGACCGTGCTCCAGATGTCCGCGCTCGCGATGCGGTCATCGACGAAGAACGTGTCGGTCCCGGTGCCGCCGGACAGGAAATTCGAGCCGGTCGAGCCATCGAGCACGTTGGTGCCGCCAACCTTGCTCACGTCGATCGCATCGACGCCTGACCCGGTGTGAATGAACGAGTTCGGCACTGTCGCCGTAATATTGATGTTGTCGGACGTGATCATGATAAACTGGTTCTGCAGTCCGGCGACCGGTCCGGTATAGGCGGTGCCAGCAGCGGTGGAGGAGACGCCGGTCCTCATGTCGCTGATCTGAAAATTGGCTGCTTGCGGCACCCCGAAATACTGCTGCCAGGCTGCGAGCTCTTGCGGCTTGGAGCCGTCCGTGAACTCCCAGTTGCCATCGCTGGGATCGATGTCCCAGATGTTGACGAACGCGACTTGCGGCGCTCCCGGCTGGCTCAACTGTCCGGCCAGCCATTTCGGGAAGTCGGGGTCGTCGACGGGACCGGTCGACGTTCCGTCGCCGCCCGCCCCGGTCTCCGCCAGCCCAATCGGCTTGTTGTGCGCGGTTGCAAAGGCGAGAGCCTGCTTGAAGCCCCACTGCGCCGGGTCGTAGCCGTTCGGGTTGTACTGCGTGGCGTTCGGGTTGAGCCAGTAATGCTCGCGGTTGACCGGGTCGGCGAACCACTGCTGCTGTGTCTGGTCGATCGTTCCGTCATTCTTGTCCCAGTCATACAGCTCGACCGGATAGACGGTGCTGTAGATGTCGGCCCCGATCACATCGACATACTTGTCGCCAGGGTAGGAAGACGAGGTCGGCTGGTTGGTGTAGTTCGATACGACGGGGTTCCAAACCGTCTTCACGGTCATGCCCGGGTCCGCATGGACGAGGTCGGCGATATGCTGGAAGGCCGCGACCCAGTCCGCAACGGTCCCTGGGTCGTCCCCCATATACCAGGGGACGAACTTGCCGTTCATCTCGTAGCCGATGCGTGCGTCGACCGTTGTGTAGCCAGCCGACTTCCATGAGTTGATGAGGCCGGTGATGACGTCGTCGTGCTTGCCGGCGACGATGTCCTTGAATGCCTGGTCTGGATTGCTGAACTCGTTGGCGCTCGCCATCGGGATCGTCATGACTGGCGTTACGTTGCGCAGCTGCGGGTCCGCAGCCCAGGACGCCGCCAGGGCGTCCTCAGTCGGCACCCACTGCGACCAGTCGGCATACCAATTGGTGAAGGCGTCCATGAACTGTGGCGCCGCGCCCATTGCGTCTGTGAACGCGTTGAACTGGGCCTCGAACGTCGCTTCAGCGGCTGGGTCGGTCGAGTCTGGATTGAATACAAACGTACCGAGCGGGAATTTAGGCGTGGCCGTAGTCATGTTGCTTTGAGCATCCTGCATGGGAAAAGCCACGCAGCATTTGTGACGCTTGCTACATAACAGAAGAATTATTAGTATTAATAATTAGACATATCACACAACTCTGTCATAAATCATAAATAAAATATTAGAAATTCGAAATGCATCCGATATTTTTATTATGCTTGTTTGCTGTTGTTCAATTTCAAAGAATGACAGAAGAGCCATGCTAAGGTGCAAAGTTAAAAAATCTGTTATTTAAGTTGATATCACGTTTGTGCCGCCGAGGAAGCTATTGCAGTATAATTTACATTCGTTTTTAGCACATGGTCGGCGATTGGCCACGTTCGTAACGTTACCGGTCAGTTTGGATGCTGCGTGTTTTCGGCCCTACGGACTCCGCCGCCACTGAGGCAAGGCGCTGCGGAGACGACGGGATTAAACGGCTGTCACCGGCACCCGATGCCGTGCGGCGCTGAAACAGCCTGGGAAGGACGTCAGCGGCCGGAGCGGCACGTCATAGCCGTCGAGCGTGCCGGCGACCAAACCGCTGCCATGGCAGAACACGACGGTCGGCCGCGTGCCGCTCGCCTTGGGCCGATACGCGCGGAGCGGCACTGTGCCTGCTGGGCCCGGACAGCTCGTCCCGGCCACCTCGATCCACGGCGGCGGCCCCTGCAGGCGCGGCAGCGCGTCGAGCTGCGCGCGGTAGCCTTGAAGCCATTCCGCCTCGTCGTCCGGCATCGGCTTCGACTGCGCCTGCATGTCCCGCAGCACGGCCTCGGCTTGTGAATCGATCATCGCTGTTGGGTTCCTGCATTGCGCGCCAGGCAACGGATGCGGCCGGGCCGCGTTCCCCGGAGGACAAGGCATTCGGCCGGGCCATCGGAGCACACATGGATTTTGGACTGCAGGGCCGTACGGCGGTCGTCACGGGTGCGGATTCCGGCATGGGGCGGGCGACGGCGCGCATGCTGCTCGACGAGGGCGCACGGGTGGTGATCAGCGACAGAACCGACGACGCCCTCAAGCAGGCCGCACAGGACCTCGCCGCCCATGGCGAGGTCCATGCCATCGCGGCCGACCTGACCGACGTTGCCTCAGTCGAGAGCTTGCGCGACGCGGCCATGCAGCGTCTCGGGCACGTCGACATCCTGATCAACGCCGCCGGCGTCACCGGGCCGACCGGCCTGTTCCACACCATCGACGACGATGCCTGGCTCGGCGCGCTGCAGATCGACCTCATGGGCACCGTGCGGCTCGTCCGCGCCTTCATCCCCGGCATGATGGAGCGCAAGTCCGGCCACATCGTGCTGTTCGGCTCCGAGGATGCGGAGCAGCCCTACGCGGACGAGCTGCCCTACTGCGCCGCCAAGGCCGCGATCCTGAATCTTTCGAAGGGCCTGTCCAAGAGCTACGCGGAGCACGGCATCATGGTGAACGCGGTCAGCCCGGCGTTCATCGCGACGCCAATGACCGACGCGATGATGCAGAAGCGGGCCAAGGAGAACGGCACCGGCTTCGACGAGGCGGTCGCGAGCTTCCTGAAGGAGGAGCGGCCGACGCTCGGGCTGCAGCGCCGCGGCCACGCGGACGAGGTGGCGGCGGCGGTCGTGTTCCTGTGCTCGAAGCAGGCGAGTTTCATCACCGGGCTGAATATGCGGGTGGATGGCGGGTCGGTCGCGACCGTGTAGTCTGGCGCCTGCTCCGGTCCGCGGCGCGAGAATGAGGGGTCCGACGATGCTGCGACTGCTTGCCACGGTGCTGGCCGCCTGTATGTCCATCGGCACGGTGCGAGCGGTCGAGGTGACGCCCGCCGTCGTTTTCGACATGGGCGGTAAATTCGACAAGTCGTTCAACGAGAGCGTCCACAACGGCGCCGAGGCGTTCACCAAAGCCAGCGGCATTGCGGTGCGGGAGTTCGAGCCGCAGAACGACACCCAGCGCGAGCAGGCGCTGCGCAACTTCGCCCGGCGCGGCCAG
>CAXTJW010000269.1:0-5557 GCA_964244305.1 uncultured Acetobacteraceae bacterium | reverse complement strand
CCGAGGGCCAGATCGCCAACGGCGCCAAGTCGCAGCACAAGCCGAGCATCCTGCAGGATCTGGAGCTGGGCCGGCCGATGGAGATCGACGCCATTTACGGCATCCCGCTCGACTTCGCCCGCACTCACGGGCTGGCGACGCCGACGCTGGACCTGCTGGTTGCGATGGTCCGTGCGCGTGCGCGGGAGGCGGGGCTGTATCCGGACTGAGGCCGCAGTCGCTCGTCGCGCAAATTGGAACTGAAACCGCAACTATACATCTTGCATGCGGCAGTCATGGATGCCTGCCGCGCTACCCTGCTCTCAACTTCTGCTTTCCCATCGCAAGCCAAGTCCGCCAATCGCGTGCTTAACCTAGGATAGGCAGCGAAAGTTTCTTCGAACTGTCTTGCTACCAACAGGGATCGGTTTGCACCGGCCTGGCATGTTTTTTCCCTCGGCAAACCGCGCCGACGGGCTGCCTGGACGGGCAGCCCTTATGCAAACTAGGGGAATAGGTCATGTTCGCGCTGCACTATCGACGGATGCTGAAGGCGGGCCTGCTGGCCACGACATGGCTGGCTGCGCCGCAGTTGGCGCACGCCGCCGATAACACGCTCATCGAGGGCAACAACGGCACCTTGCCGCTGCCGACAGGCCAGTTCGTCACGCCAACCGCGCCGTTGACCAATGCAATCCAGCAGGACCTCAACCCCGGCCTGCCCGCCTATCCGAAGTTTGTCGCCGGCGAGGCGGTGCAGTCGCGGCTCAGCCCGGACGGCACGACGCTCGCAATCATCTGCGCCGGGCAGAACACGCTGAACGACACGAGCGGCAAGGTCGATGTAGCAAACTCAACACAGTATATATTCCTATACGATGTGTCCGGCGTCAACAAGACCGCACCCAAGCTCGCTCAGGTGATCAAGCAGTCGAACGCCCATGTTGGCCTGGTCTGGTCGCCGGACGGCAAAACGCTGTACGGCGCGGGCGGCAATGACGACGCCGTCTATGCCTATGCCAAGGCCGGCGGCGTGTTTTCGCAGAAGGCCAAGATTGCTCTCGGCCATAACAGCAGCGCGCCCCCGTCCACCACGGGGACGCCGAACCCCGGCGTCGGCATCGGCCTGGCGGTCCAGCCGAATGCGAGCGGCCTGGGCATCTCCGCCGACGGCGCGACGCTGGTGGTCGCCAACAATTTCAACGACTCAATCAGCGTGATCGACACCGCGACCAACAAGGTCCGCTACGAGCACGACCTGCGCCCCTATTTCGCGGGTAACGAGGGCACGGCCGGCGTCGCCGGCGGCGAGTATCCGCTCGCGGTCGTCGTAAAGGGCACCGCCGCCTACGTCTCCTCCTATCGCGACCGCGAGGTGGTCGTCGTCGACATCTCGGCACCTGCCGCGGGCCGCCTGATTACCCGGATCAAGCTCGACGGCAACGCGAGCGGAATGACGCTCAACCCGGCCCAATCGACGCTTTACGTGGCGCAGGACAACGCCGACCAGGTCGCGGTGATCGACACGGCGAGCAACCGGATCACCGCCAAGATCGACGCGCGCGCCCCGGCTGGGGTGCTGACCGGCCCGCACTATACTGGCGCTGCGACCTTTGCCGTGACGGTGTCCCCGGACGGGAAAACGCTGTATGCCGTCAATAACGGCGCGAACACCGTCGCGGTGGTCCCGTTGACCGGTCCTGCCGTGAACACGGTCACCGGCCTGATCCCGACCGCCTACGCGCCGAAGGACATCACACTCAGCGCCGACGGCACGTGGATGTATATCATCAACGGCAAGAGCGACCAGGGCCCGAATCCCGGCAACCTGCTGGGCAACACCGCCCTCATCACCAACATCACCTACCCCGGCGGCAACACGGCGGCGGCGGCGGCGGCACGGGCGTCGAACCAGTATCAGTTCCAATTGGAGCACGCGACCCTGGTCAGCGCCCAGGTGCCAAGCAGCGCCGACCTGCCCACCATGACTGCACAGGCGGCGAAGAATAACATGTATGGCGTCTCGCCCAACACGAGCGACGCTTCGGTGATGAGCTTCCTTCATGGGCAGATCAAGCACGTGATCTATGTCGTGAAGGAAAACCGCACGTTCGACCAAATGCTGGGCGACCTCGGCAACGGCTCCAACGGCGACCCGACGCTGACGCAATTCGGCAAGCGCATCACCCCGAACTTCCATCGGCTCGCGAACAACTTCGTGACGCTGGACAACTTCATGGACCCCGGCGACGGCAGCATGGACGGCTGGTCGTGGACGATGCGCGGCCGGGTCACCAGCACGGAGGAGATCACGCAGCAGATCAACTACGCCGGCGTCAACCGCGGCCTGTCCTATGAGGCCGAGGGTTTGAACCGCAACGTGCCGATCGGCCTGCCGGCGACCGCCGACCGCAACGCTGCGACGACGGGGCTGTTCACCCCCGGCACCGCGGCGCTGCCCGGCGGCACCGCTAACGTACTGCCCGGCGTCGCCGACGTCGCGGCCACCGACGCGCCGTTCGGCGTGCAGCGCGGCTATATCTTCGACGCCGTGCTGCAGGCTGGGCTGACGGTGCGCAACTATGGCTGGCAGACGAGCAACATCGGCGCCATCACCTCCGCCTCCGGAGCTCCGATCGAGAACGCGGGCGAAGTCGGCGTCGTGCAGGTCGCTGCGCTCAACCCGACCTTGGCGCCGTTCACCGACGTCTACTTCCGCGGGTTCGATCAGAACGTTTCGGACCAGTGGACCTTCAACGAGTGGAACCGCGAGTTCATGGGGTATATTGCCAACAAGAACCTGCCGAGCCTCGAGACGGTGCGCCTGAGCCATGATCACACCGGCAGCTTCGCCACGGCACTCGCCGGGGTGAACACGCCCGACACCCAGCAGGCCGACAACGACCTGGCCGTCGGCCGGCTTGTCGAGGCGGTGGCGCGCAGCCCGTATGCCAATAGCACCCTGATCATAGTGACCGAGGACGATTGCCAGGACGGTCCCGACCACCTCGATTCGCATCGTTCCACGACCTATGTCGTGGGCGCCTACGTGAAGAAAAAGGCGGTGATCAGCACGCGGTATAACCAGGTCAGCGTGCTGCGCACGATCGAGGACATCCTCGGCACGCCGCACATCAACCTAAACACCGCCTATCAGCGCCCGATGACCGACGTGTTCGATATCACCTCGCACGGCAACTGGACGTATAACTCCGTCGCGTCGACGATCCTCAAGACCACGTCGCTCGCGCTGGCCGACACTGGGATCCAGTTCGCGGAAGGCCCGGATGTGCTGCCGCGGCACGATGCGGCGTATTGGGCGCAGGCGACGCGCGGCTTCGACTTCTCGGGCGAGGACCGGGTTCCGGTGGACCTCATGAACGAGGTGATGTGGGAGGGCCTGATGCCGGGCCAGCCCTACCCGACGCATCGTTCGGGGCTGAAGCTGGGCGCTCTGACGGTGAACGACGAGCGGCGCGACTGATCCCTTAGGGATCGGCGAGGGATAAGGGGGCCTTCGGGCCCCCCGTGCCTGATCAGGCCGATACGTCCTCCCGCTGCGGCACGCGCACCTCGGGCCAGCCGATGCTGGGGGCATGGCCGCGAAAGTTCTCCAGCCACCAGCGCCAGTCCTGCTGCACCAGCGAGAACGGCGAGGCGTGGCCAAGCTCGCGCGCCGCCCAGACCGGCCAGTGGGGGTTCGCCAATGCCGGCCGGCCCAGCATCACGAGGTCGATCAGCTCCTCGCGGATCACCCGGTCGGCATTCTGCGGCACGCCGAGGTTCCAGCTCGTTGCGACGGGGATGCCGACCTCGGTGCGCACCCGGTGCGCCCGCTCGATCATAAAGCCGACGTCATTCAGCGGCGGGTCGACCATCTCGTCGGTGTTGAAGCCGAGCGACAGGTCGGCGAGGTCGAGCCCGTGCTCCTTCATCATGCCGACGGCGACCACGGCGTCGTCGAACTGCGTCCCGGCCGGATGCAGGTCGTCGGAACCCAGGCGCATCGTCAGCGGGTATTTCTCCGGCCAGACCGCCCGGACCGCATCCAGCGCCTCGAGATGGAAGCGGGCCCGGTTCGCCAGGCTGCCGCCATACTCGTCGGTGCGCTGGTTGGCGAGCGGCGAGAAGAAGCTCGCGCCGAGGTAGCCGTGCGCATAGTGCAGCTCCAGCCACTTATAGCCTGCGGCGAGCGCACGCACGGCAGCGTCGGCATAGGCTTTATGCAAATCCTTGATCTGCTCGACGGTCAATTGCTGGACCGGATAGATGTGGCCGCCCCCGCCATAGGGAATCGCGGATGGCGCGACGCAGGTCCAGCCGTCCGGGTGGTCCGGCGGGAGCTGCTTCCACATACCCTCGGAGTTGGTGCCGCGATGCGGCGGCAGCTCGCTGCCCTTGCGGCCGGTATGGCCGAGCTGGATGGCGGGCACGGCGCCCATCCGCTCGATGATGGCGGTGACGCGGGCATGGCCCTCGATCTGCTCGTCGTTCCAGATGCCGGCGCAGGAGGTCGTGGTCCGCCCGTCGGGGGTGATGGCCATCTGCTCACCGAACACGAGGGCGAAGCCGCCGGCGGCGCGGGCGCCGAGGTAGCTCACGTGGTAGTCGTCCAGCTTGCCGTCGACCGAGTTGTACATTGTCATCGGCGACATCACGGTGCGGTTGCGGAGCGTCACGCCCTTGAGCGTGTAGGGGCTGAACAGGTCGGGCATGAAGGAGCGCCTTTTCTGAGTGGGTCTGAACGGTGGACAGTAGAGCGTTGCCAACACTCAAAACCGCACCGCAGTGTTTGCAGCAAAACCTGTGCCAACTCGTGGTAGTGGGTCAGTGTGCGGCAGGCTTGGCTGCTGCACGGCGTAGCATCGTGTGATCGCAAGGGACACGGTCATTGCGAGGAGCGTAGCGACGCGGCAACCCAGGGCCGCACGCACTAGTCCCGAGCCATGCGGCGCTGGATTGCCGCGCCGAAGCCGGCTCGCAATGACGGCTCATTACGTTACGGGCAACCTAACCCATTACCCAACTTGTGCATTCCGATGGCTGCACGAGCCTTGCCCCCATTCCCGCGTGTCAAACCTCGACATAGCCCGGGCAGACAGCCCACCGGGGCGCCCGGCTGCGCAACCGCATTGACCTTCGGGCCGGCGAACGCGTTCATGCGCCGCACAGCCACCGCATCGGAGCGATCGCATGACCGTCCAGCACGAAGCGAGCGTGCCTCAGTCCGCGCGCCAGCAGACCCAGCAGGAGTACGAGCAGGTCGTCTCAACCGCCGGGATCGGTTATCTCGAGGCGGGGCCGGCCTCCGGGGTCCCGATCGTGTTCCTGCACGGGATCGGCGGGGCGGCGCGCATGTTCCGCGCCCAACTGGACCATTTCGGCGAGAACTATCACGCGGTCGCCTGGGACATGCCGGGCTATGGGGGCTCCGCGCCGCTGCCGCTCGTGACGATCGACGCGCTTGCGGCGGCATTGGCCGGGTTCATCGACGAGCTCGGCCTGGACCGCCCGATCCTGGTCGGCCATAGCCTCGGCGGCATGCTGGTGCAGCGCTTGCTGGCCATGGCGCCGCATA
>CAXTJW010000268.1:0-5606 GCA_964244305.1 uncultured Acetobacteraceae bacterium | reverse complement strand
TCGGGATCGTGCTTGAACAGCTTGGTCTCCTTGCCCGGCTCGAAGCCGCCCGACAGGTGCCAATAGGTCAGCTCCGCGGCGCGTCCCTCTAGCTCCGGCCCGAACACCCCGGCGGCGGCCATCGCGGCCTCCAGCGGCAGTTGCGGCGCCAGGCCCAGCTCGACCTGGCCCGACGTGGGCACCGCGCCGGTCTTGTAGTCCAGGATGGCGAGCGTGCCGTCCGCCCGGCGCTCGATACGGTCAGCACGGCCGCTGAGCGTGAACGGCAGGCCGTCACCTGGCACCGCCCAGACGCCGTCGACCTCGGCCCGCACCAGCGCCATGGGGCCACGCAGCCGGCGCTGCCGCTCGGCCTCCGCGACCCACTCGGCGATGCGGGCGAGGCGCGGACGCCACCACGCCGTCAGCGCGGGCCGCAGCACAGCGTCGTCCAGCGCCCGGTCCATGGCGCCCCGCAGCAGGGCCGCAGCCTGCCGCGGATAGGTCGGCGGCAGCGCGGTCAGGAAATCGGCGAGTGCGGCGTGCACGATGCTGCCGTAATCGGCGGCGTCGGCCGACTCCTCCAACGGGCTCAAGGCACGGAGCCGCAGGATGTGCTTGGCGTAGATGGCATAGGGGTCGCGCAGCCAGGTCTCGACCTCCGTCACGCTCAGCCGGCGCGGGCGGGCGTCGATGGGCGGGCGCGGCTGCGGCGGCTGCGCCGGGCGGGGCGCGCCGGATGGCTGATCCAGCAGCCGGGCCCAGGCTGCGCCGGAGTGCCGGGGCAACGGGGCGTGCTGCCCGGCGAGGTAGGCCTCCAGCCGCACCAGCCAGCGGGCCGGCACCGTGGGGGCACCCTCGCGCCGCCGCGGGCAGGACAGCACCACCTGCGGCGCGGCGCAGGCCAGCATGGCGTAGTCGTGCGCCATCTGCCCCACGCGCTCCTCCGGCGATTCCAACCCGACGGCGGCGCGCATCGGCCGGCTCATCCAGGGGCCGGGGTCGGTCGCGGGCGGCCAAACCCCCTCCGCCAGGCTGCCGAGCACCATCAGGTCCGCCGACTGCAGCCGTGCCTCCAACAAGCCGAGTATCGCGACGCGCGGATGTTCCGCCCCTTCCCGTCCGCGCAGGGCCCGGCGGCTGCGCACGACCGCGCCCTCCATCGACGCGTCCAGCAGGCCCGGCAGGGTCGCGACGGGTTGCGCCGGCAGGATCGGCAGCGCCGCCGACAGCGCCGAGAGATGGGTCGCCAGCGCCTCGCCCTCCTCCCCGGACCACAGCCGGTCCGCGCCGCACAGCGCGTCCGTTTCGGCGACCGCCTCGGCGCACTCGATCAGCGCCATGAGCGCCTCGGCCGGCGTCGCGTCCGCACGGGCGGCGATGCGGAAGATCGGCTGCATCCGTGCGTCCAGGCGGTCGAGCAGGTCCTGCGCCGCCGCATTCGGCCGCAGCAGCAGCGCCGCGCGCAGCCCATCGAGACCCGGCGCAGGGGCCGGACCGCGCAGGCACGCCAGCTCCAGCCGGCGCGCGGCCCGGCGGGTCTCGACCGGGCGCAGGCCAAGTGCGGCCAGCGGATGCTTCAACAGCGACAGCAGCGCGACCGGGGCCAAGCCGTCCGCTACGGCATGGGCCAGCAGCCGCAGGAATGCGCCGGGCGGAGTGTCGGCCAGCGGCTCCCCGGCGCTGTCGTCGACGACGACGCCGTAGCGTCCCAGCTCGGCCGCGACGCGCATCGCGAGCTGCCGGTCCGGCGTCACCAGCGCCGCACGGGCATGCGGTTGTTCCAGTGCGTTGCGCAGCGCCAAGGCGATGGCGACCGCCTCCTCCTGCTGGTCGGCCGCCTGCAGCCGGGTCAGGCCGGCGACGTCCGCAGTGCCGCCGGAACGCCACTCGCCAAGCGCCTGGGCAGGCAGCAAGGACCGCCACAGCGCGGCGCAGCGGCCCGGCGTGACCGCCGTCGCCTGCTCCCCCCACGGCTGCACATCGCCGCGCGTCGCATTGAGATTGATCAACAGCCGCCGCAGCCCGGCCTGCGGATGGCCGGCCTCCAACTGGTCCCACACCGCGTCGTCCATCGCGAGGTCGAGCCCCGGCAGGATGACCATGCCGCTGGGCATGGTGGCGACGACGCGGATCAAGCGCGCCACTGACTTGATGCCGCCCGTCGTGCCGGCGACGATGACGGGGCATTTCGGCGGCTGCCGCGACCACGCCTCGGCCTGGGCGTCCAGCAGCTTGAGGTTGCGGTCGGCGGCGTCGAGCAGGCCGTTATCGGCCAGCCACTCGGGCCAGGCGGCCGTCACGATCTGCAGGAACTCGATGATGCGGCCCCAATGCTCGGCGTAGCCGGCCTCGGCGGCGGCGGGCAGCGCGTCGGCGAGGCTCACCTCGGACCGGTGCGCCTCGTCCAGCAGGCCGGCAAGCTCCATTGCGAGCTGCCAGGCGCGGTCGGCGGTCGCGGGCGCGCCGTACTGGCCGCCGAGCGCCATCACGAGCCGGGTCAGCACCGCGAGCCGGCGCGCGCTGTCCACCGCCGGCGGCAGGTCCAGCGCGCCGGCGAGCGTCAGCGGCGCTTCATCCAACGCCCCGAGCGCGGCGATGCGCGGCAGCAGCAGCGGCCGGCCGCCGGCTTGGCGCAGGAATGCGTCGTTCAGTGCCCGTGCAGCGCGCTGGGTCGGCAGCAGGATCAGGCCGTCCGCCAGCGACAGCGGATCGGGGCCGGCACGCCCGAGCCAGTAGGCCGCGAGCGCGTCCAGGAACGGCACATGCGGCGGGATGGTGTGCAGGTTCATACAATGAGCTCCAGCCGGCCCGGCCAGCCGGTCAGCACGGCCCGGCGCGCGTCACCGTCCGCCAGGCCAAGGGTGATGGTGAGCGCGTCCGCGGGCCGCAGCGCGCCCAGGCGGTCGGGCCACTCGACCAGCACGACGCCGTCCCGAGCGTCGTCCCAGCCCAGCTCAGCCACCGCGGCCGGGCCGTCGAGCCGCCAGAGGTCGAAGTGATGCACGGGGCCGATCGGCGCGTCATAGAGCTGCACGAGGGTATAGCTGGGGCTCGGCACCTCCGAGCCAGTAGGCCGCGAGCGCGTCCAGGAACGGCACATGCGGCGGGATGGTGTGCAGGTTCATACAATGAGCTCCAGCCGGCCCGGCCAGCCGGTCAGCACGGCCCGGCGCGCGTCACCGTCCGCCAGGCCAAGGGTGATGGTGAGCGCGTCCGCGGGCCGCAGCGCGCCCAGGCGGTCGGGCCACTCGACCAGCACGACGCCGTCCCGAGCGTCGTCCCAGCCCAGCTCAGCCACCGCGGCCGGGCCGTCGAGCCGCCAGAGGTCGAAGTGATGCACGGGGCCGATCGGCGCGTCATAGAGCTGCACGAGGGTATAGCTGGGGCTCGGCACCTCGAGCGCTGTGTCGGACAGCAGGGCACGGAGCAGCGCGCGGGCCAGGGCGCTTTTTCCGGCGCCGAGCGGCCCTTCGAGCAGCACCGCGTCGCCCGGCCGCAGCAGGGTGGCGATGCGGCCGGCCAGGGCCTCGGTCGCGGCGAGGTCGGGCAGAAGAATCGCTATTTGTGGCACGCGTGTAATCTGCGCCACCTCGACACAGTGGGCAAACGGCTTGATGTGCCGGGCTTAGTCGCTACCTTGGCGTCATGTCCGATCGCATTGAAACCGACGTCGCCATCATCGGCGCAGGCCCCGTCGGCCTGTTCGCCGCCTTCGAGTGCGGCATGCTGAAGCTGCGCTCCACGCTGATCGACGCGCTGGAGGAGGTCGGCGGGCAGTGCACGGCGCTCTATCCGGAGAAGCCGATCTACGACATCCCGGCGCATCCCGCGATCGCCGCCGGGCACCTGATCGGCAACCTGGAACAGCAGATCGAGCCGTTTGGCGTGCCGCGCCTGCTTGGCCGCCGGGTGGACCGCCTGCAGGGTGAGGCTGGGCATTTCGTGCTGAATACCGACCGCGGCGACGAGATCCGCTGCAAGGCGGTGGTGGTCGCCGCCGGTGCCGGCGCGTTCGGCCCGAACCGGCCGCCATTGCAGGGGCTGGCCGCGTTCGAGGCGACGGGGGCGGTGCGCTACGCCTGCCGCCGGCGCGAGGATTTCCGTGGCCGCCATGTGGTGATCGCCGGCGGCGGCGACAGCGCGGTGGATTGGGCGCTGTCGCTGAAGGACCTGGCGGCGAAGGTGTATGTCGTGCACCGCCGGGCCAAGTTCCGCGCGGCGCCGGAGACGGCGGCCCAGCTCGACGCGGCAGCCGCCCGTGGCGAGGTCGAGATGGTGGTGCCGTACCAGCTCCATGCCGTGCACGGCGCAAACGGGGCGCTGGAGTCGGTCGAGGTCGCGACCATGGATGGGCAGACCCGGCGCCTCGAAGCCGACGTGCTGCTGCCGTTCTTCGGCCTGTCGATGGATTTGGGGCCGATTGCCGGTTGGGGCCTCGATCTGGAGCACAGCCATGTGCAGGTTGCGCACGCGAGTTGCGAGACCTCGGTGCCCGGCGTGTTCGCCATCGGCGACATCGCGACCTACCCCGGCAAGCTCAAATTGATCCTGCAGGGTTTCAGCGAGGGCGCGATGGCGGCGCACGCGATCCACCCGCTCGTGTACCCCGATACGGCGCTGCATTTCGAGTACTCCACCAGCAAGGGCGTGCCGGCGGCCTAAACGTCTGCTAGCAAGCGGACGGCAACCACGAGGCGCAGCATGACCAGCCCGCTCAAGGTCGCGGTCCAGATGGACCCGATCGAAACCGTCGACATCAACGGCGACAGCACCTTCGCGCTCATGCTGGAGGCGCAGCGGCGCGGCCATGCGATGTGGCACTACGACGTGCGCCACATGTCGCTGCACGAGGGCGTGGGCGAATCGCGGACCGGACGGCTGCTGGCGCGTGCCCGGCCAGTGGAGGTGCAGCGCGTGGCGGGCGACCATTTCCGCTTCGGGCCGGCGGAAACGCTCGACCTCGCGGGCATGGATGCCGTGCTGATGCGGCAGGACCCGCCGTTCGACATGGCCTACATCACGGCGACGCATATGCTGGAGCACATCCACCCGCAGACGCTGGTGGTGAACGATCCGAAGCACGTGCGGGACTCGCCGGAGAAGTTGCTGGTGACGCATTTTCCGGACCTGATGCCGCCGACCCTGATTACTTGGGACACGGAGGCGATCCGCGCTTTTCGCGCCAAGCATTCGGACATCATCGTGAAGCCGCTGTTCGGCAACGGCGGCGCCGGGGTGTTCCGCATCAAGCCGGACGACGAGAACCTGGCGTCGCTGCTGGAGATGCACTTCGCCCGGTCGCGCGAGCCGCTGATGATCCAGCGCTACGAGGCTGCGGTGCGCCGGGGCGACAAGCGGATCATTCTGGTCGACGGCGTGGCGATGGGTGCGGTGAACCGGGTGCCGGCGGCGGGCGAGGCGCGGTCCAACATGCATGTCGGCGGCCGCCCGGAGCAGTCAGTGCTGACGGAGCGGGAGCGGGAGATTTGCCGCCGGATTGGGCCATATCTGCGCCATCACGGGCTGATTTTCGTGGGGATCGACGTGATCGGCGACTATTTGACCGAGATCAACGTGACGTCGCCGACCGGACTGCAGGAGATCGCGCGGTTCGACGGGATCGA
>CAXTJW010000267.1:0-5622 GCA_964244305.1 uncultured Acetobacteraceae bacterium | reverse complement strand
CCATGCCGTAGGCCGACAGCACGCCGGCGTAGGGGTGGATGAACACCGTCTCCATCCCCAGCTCGTCCGCGACCAGGCAGGCGTGCTGGCCGCCGGCGCCGCCGAAGCACTGCAGGGCGAATTGCGTGGCGTCGCGCCCTTTCTGCACGCTGACCTGCTTGATCGCGTTCGCCATGTTGGCGACGGCGACCCGGAGGAAGCCCTCGGCCACCGCGCGCGGGTCCTGCCGGGTGCCGGTCGCCGCGGCCATTTCGTCCGCGAGCTTGGCGAACCCGGCCTGCACCACCTCGGCATCCAGGCGCGCATCGCCGCCGGGGCCGAAGATCGGCGGAAAATGCGCCGGCTGGATCTTGCCCACACATACGTTGGCGTCCGTCACCGTCAGCGGCCCGCCACGGCAGTAGCACGCCGGCCCCGGGTTGGCCCCGGCGCTGTCGGGACCCACCCGCACGCGCGCCCCATCGAAATGCAGGATCGAGCCGCCGCCCGCCGCGACGGTGTTGATCGCCATCATCGGCGCGCGCATCCGCACCCCGGCGACTTCGGTTTCATACGCACGCTCGAACGCGCCGTCATATAAGGCGACGTCGGTGCTGGTGCCGCCCATGTCGAAGCCGATGATGCGGTCGATCCCGGCCATTCCCGCCGTGCGCGCCGCGCCGACGATGCCGCCCGCGGGTCCCGACAAGATGGCGTCCTTGCCCTGGAACCGGTCGGCCTGCGCCAGCCCGCCGTTGCTCTGCATGAAATACAGCTTCACCCCGCGCAGCTCGGCCGCGACCTGCTCGACATAGCGGCGCAGGATCGGCGACAGATAGGCGTCGACGACGGTGGTGTCCCCGCGCGGCACCAGGCGCAGCAACGGGCTGACCTCGTGGCTGGTGGAAACCTGGGTGAAGCCGGCCTCACGCGCCAGATCCGCCAGGCGGCTTTCCATGTCCGGATATTTCCAGGCGTGGATCAAGGCAATCGCGCAGGCCTGGATGCCGTCGGCTGCGGCGGCGGCGAACGCGGCGCGGGCGGAGGGCTCGTCCAGCGCTTCGATTTCCCCGCCATCGACGCCGACGCGGCCCGGCAACTCGGCGACGCGTTCATACAGCAGGGTCGGCAGGGTCACGTGCAGGTCGAACAGCCGGGGCCGGGCCTGGTTGCCGATGCGCAGCAGGTCGGCAAAGCCCTGGTTCACCACGAGCAGGGTGCGCTCGCCCTTGCGCTCCAGCAGCGCATTGGTGGCGACCGTCGTGCCCATCTTCACCTGGTCCACCAGGCCTGCGGGCACCGGCTGGTCGAGCGCCAGGCCGAGCACGGTCTTGATCCCTGCGACGGCGGCGTCCTGGTAGCGGCCGGGGTTCTCGCTCAGCAGCTTATGGGTGCTGAGCCCGCCATCCGGCGCGCGGGCCACGATGTCGGTGAAGGTGCCGCCGCGGTCGATCCAGAACTGCCAACCGCCACGCGACGCGGCGGATGCGCTCACTGGACCGCCTCACGCATTGGGGCAACGGCAGGGTAGGGGCGCGGGCAGTGACTTGGCCGGGGCACGGCCACTGTCCAATTCCATGACGTTCATGCGGGATCTCGTTTCGAAATGCGTGCAGGTCACACGCCTTGTGCATGACAGCTAGGCGATATCGGGTAAGCTGGACAGCCCGTAGCCGGTTGTCTCGGCACCTTTCTCATAACCGGCCCTGCAGGCGCTGGAACCCGGATGCGCCCCAGGTGCTTTGGCTATGGCGGCATGCTACGCCGCCGCAGCCGGCCGCTGCACACAAGCCATGAGGGCCAGACATGATACGCCGCATCATTCCCATGATTTTTGGAGCCTTGCTGATGACCCAGAACGCTTCCGCCGCCGACGACTACGCAACGCTGCCCTCTGGGGTGAAATACCGTGACGAGGTCGTCGGCACCGGACCGGAGCCCAAGAGCGGCCAGACCGTTTCGGTGCACTACACCGGATGGCTCGACAACAACGGCGAGCACGGCAAGAAATTCGACAGCTCGCGCGACCGCGGCTCGCCGTTCAGCTTCGTGCTGAACGGGCAGCAGGTGATCGCCGGTTGGGACAGCGGCGTCGCCACCATGCACGTCGGCGGCAAGCGCACGCTGATCATCCCGCCGGAACAGGGCTATGGCTCCCGCGGGGCCGGCGGCGTGATCCCGCCCAACGCGACCTTGATCTTCGACGTCGAGCTGCTCGGCGTTCGCTGAGCCATGGCAGGCAGCACGGTCGCGATCGTCGGGGCCGGGCTGATCGGCCGTGCCTGGGCGGTGGTGTTCGCCCGGTCCGGCTGGGCGGTGCGGCTCACCGACCCGCATGGCCCGACGCTGGACACCGCGCCGGGTCTGATCCGCGACGAACTGCACGCGCTGCATGCGCACGGCCTGGTCGACGATCCTGAGGCGGCGGCGGCGCGCATCGGCACGGCAAAGGACCTCGCCGACGCGGTGGCTGCAGCGGACTTCGTGCAGGAAAACGGCCCGGAGACGGTGGAAGCCAAGCAGGCGCTGTTTGCCGAGCTGGACCAGCTCGCATCGCCCGGCGCGATCCTGGCGTCGTCGACCTCCGCCATCGTGGCGTCCCGCTTCACCGAGGGCCTGCCCGGGCGTGCCCGCTGCCTGGTCGGCCACCCGGTCAACCCGCCGCACTTGGTGCCGCTGGTCGAGCTATGCGGTGCGCCTTGGACATCGCCCGATACTATCGAACGCGCGCGGGCGGTTTACCAGGAAATCGGCCAGGTCGCCGTCACGGTCAACCGCGAGGTCGAGGGCTTCGTGCTGAACCGCCTGCAGGGCGCGTTGCTCGCGGAGGCGTTCCGGCTGGTGGGCGAAGGCGTCATGTCGCCGGAGGACCTGGACGAGACCGTTCGCAACGGGCTCGGCCTGCGCTGGTCGTTCCTGGGGCCGTTCGGCACGATCGAGCTGAACGCGCCGGGCGGCATTCCGGACTACTGCGCGCGCTACACCGGGTTTTACAAGCGATTGGCGTCCGATCCACCGGGCCCAGCGGTGTATGAAGGCGTCAATGCGGACCGCGTCATCGCCGCCTGGCCGCATGCGCCATCGACCGAGCGCCAGGCCACCCGGACCAGATGGCGCAACGAGCGGCTCGCGGCGCTTGCGGCGCACAAGCGGCAGCAACAGCAGGAGCCATGATTGGCCTAAATTGTTGACCGGCTGAGGTTTGAGCCCGCCATTATTCGATTGTCGTTTTTTGGGCACAGTTGCGCCCTATAGTCACAGGCGTCCGGAACGTGCGATGATTTCCGGGCCAAACTATTTCGGCGCATGAGCCCAACGATTGCTGGGCTGGTGTTGATCATAACCCCGAGCGCGTCCGCGTGTTTTCGCGCTGGCCGTGCCCAACGCGCGCTTGGCATCGTCCGTGCGCGACGATACGAAAGGATTTTTTGATGAAATTTACAGCTTTGGCCGCCGCGGCGACTCTGGGCGTCGTGTCTCTGGGCCTTGCGTTCGGCGGCGCCGCAGTGGCGCAGTCCGCCTCGCCGGGGGACACCGGGAGCATGGCGTATCCGCGCCCGCTGCCGCAAGGCAACGTCGGCACCACCCGTCCCATAGGCCCGAACCGCCCGACCGACACGGGGAGCATGGCCTATCCGAATCCGGCTCCGCAGGGCAACCTCAGCAAGACCACCGTGCCGCGGCAGCGGGCGGATACTGGCAGCGCGCGGTATCAAACGCCAACGCCGCAGGGCAACTTCGCCAATACCCGGACGCCGCGCCGGCTCCGCCCGAACGACACGGGGAGCGCGGCCTATCCCGCTCCGCTGCCGCAGGGCAACCTCGGGACCACGACGGTCAAATAGGCCAAGACCCGCAGCCAAGGCATCATATCCAAGACGTCCAGGCTTTCCGCTAGCAAAGCCTGGACCGTCATTGATAGGCCGACCCATCGATGGCGCAGCGCCTGAACGGACACGCCAGGCTGGACCGCGCATTGAACCTGCTGCGGTCCAGCAGGCTGCTGCGGCATCGCGCCGCGGACCCCACGCTTCATCCAACTTACGTCGGCCGCCCCGAGCGCCTCATGGCCGACCAGTTGTTTTCCCGCGTGGTCGGTGCAGCGCCGGTGCGCGGCAACACCGTGCGGCTGCTGCGCGACGGCGCCGAGAATTACCCGGCCTGGCTCGCAGCCATCAACGCGGCACAGGGCTCCGTCCATTTCGAAAACTACATCTTCCGCGGTGACGGCATCGGGCGGCAATTCGCTGCTGCGTTGGCGGCGCGGGCGAGGGACGGCGTCCAGGTCCAGGTCCTTTACGACTGGATGGGCAATGTCCTGCAAACCCCGCGCGGGTTCTGGGCGGGCCTGCGCCGGGCAGGGGTCGAGGTGCGCTGCTTCAACCACCCGCGCCTCGACAGCCCGTTCGGTTGGCTGAGCCGCAACCACCGCAAGACCGTCAGCATCGACGGCACGATCGGCTTCGTGGCGGGCTTGTGCGTCGGCGACGTATGGGTCGGCGACCCCGCCCGTGGCGTCCCGGCCTGGCGCGACACCGGAATCATGATCCAGGGACCCGCGGTGGCCGACCTCGACGCGGCCTTCGCCGAGAGCTGGGCCCATGCCGGCGGACAGCCGCCCGAGCGCCTCCAGGAACCTGTTGTGCAAGAACGGGCTGAGCAAGCGTCCGATGTCCCGCCGCGACCGGACCAGGTGGCGCTCCGGGTGATCGCCAGCAAGCCGAACACGATGGGCCTGTATCGGTTCGACCAGCTCATTGCCGGCATGGCCCGCCGGTCGCTCTGGCTCACCGACGCCTACTTCGTCGGCACCACGGCGTATGTCCGCACCCTCTGCGACGCCGCGCAGGACGGCGTGGACGTGCGGCTCCTGGTGCCCGGCGCGTCCGACATCCCGGTGGCCCAGGCGTTGTCCCGCGCCGGATATCGCCCGCTGCTCGAAGCGGGAATCCGGGTTTTCGAATGGAACGGCCCGATGCTGCACGCGAAAACCGCGGTAGCGGACGGCCGCTGGGCCCGCATCGGCTCGAGCAACCTCAATCTCGCGAGCTGGCTCGGCAACTGGGAGCTCGACGTCGCCATCGAGGACGCTGCGTTCGCGGCCGAGATGGAGGCGATGTTCGAGCAGGACCTGGGCAATGCGACCGAGATCGTGCTCGATCTCGGCCGGGTGCACGCTGCCCGGCCGCGAAGCCGGCCGCGCAACCGGCGGGTGCGGCGCGGCAGCCCTGGCCGGCTGGCTGCGGGCGCCGTCGGGCTGGGCAGCGCCGTCGGGGCGGCGATCACCAACCATCGGGCGCTCGGCCCGGCCGAGGCCAAGGTGATGGCTGCGGCGGCCGGGCTATTGCTGGCGTTCGCGGCGGCGGCTGTGTTTTTCCCGCGCCTGCTGACCATCCCCATGGCGATCGTCGCGGCGTGGGTCGCGGTGACGTTGCTGGTGCAAGCCTGGCGGTTGCGTTCGAGCCTGGCGCCGGCAAATGCTAAGACCCAAGCTGACACCAAGACATTGGCAGACTCTGAGACCACGGGAGCCTGAGCGATGCTGTTCCGACACTTCCGCCGCACCTTCACGACGCAGCCGACGCGTGGGCCGCTCGCCAAGATCGTGAGCTGGAACCTGCTGCGGCTGACCGGGGCCAGCCT
>CAXTJW010000266.1:0-5631 GCA_964244305.1 uncultured Acetobacteraceae bacterium | reverse complement strand
CGATATGGTCCTGCATCCGCAGGTGCCGCTCGGCGTAGCTGCGGGCGCCGGCGCGGAGACGGGCGGCGAGGCTGGTGTCCTCCAACAGCTCCTGGATGCGGAGCGACAGGGCGGCCGGGTCGAGGAACGGCGTAAGCAGGCCGGTCTGCCCGTGCGTGACGAACTCCTGCACCGGGACAGTGTCGCTGGCGACGATGGCGCAGCCGATGGCCAGCGCCTCCCGCAGCGACCAGGACGCTACGAACGGGTAGGTGAGGTAAACGTGCGCATCCGACCGCTGCAGCAGGCGCACGTAGTCGGAATAGCCGATGCGGCCGCAGAAGTGCACCCGGCCCATATCGAGCGGGCCGACCTGCTGCAGCATGTGCTCCCGCCAGGTGCCCTCCTGCAGCCGCGCGCCGTAGCTCACGCCGTCGCCGCCCACCAGCGCCACCTTCAGGTCGGGCCGGGCCCGCAGCAGTGACGGCAGGGCGCGCATGACGATGTGGAAACCGCGATAGGGCTCGAGGTCGCGGGCGACGTAGGTGACCAGCTTTTGGCCCGGCTGCACGATCAGGCCGCCGAGTTGGAATACGCGGTCCGCCGCATAGTCGTCGGGGCTGCACACGTCGAGGTCTGCCCCTTCGGACACGATGTCGATCCGGTCCTGCGCCCAATCCGGATAGGTCGACCGCTGGAAACGCGTCGGCGTTATGCCGTGGCCGGGGTTGGCGAGCGCCAGCATGTTGACGGCGTTCTTGGATCGTACCCGCGGCAGCGCATCGGGGCGGGTCGGAAATTCCGGATCAAAGTTAACGTCGAAACCATTGGTATTATAATAGAATTCGTAATAACCGAGCGTCGGGACCCCAGGCCATACATCGCCCAGGTTGAGCATTTCGCCCCAGCCGTGGTGGCCGATGATGATGTCCGGGTTGAAGCCCAGCGCCTTGAGGCTTGCCGCGACCTGTGCGACCGCCTGCGCGCGGGCCATGGCATGGTCGAACTCCTGCGCGTCCCGATGGGTGGAGGGGTTCAGCTCGCCGGGTCCGCGATAGGTCGCCTTCCGCACGCCCGGGATGAAGTTGGCGTTCTCCTGCGTGATGAACACCAGGTCGTGCCGCTCCGTGGCCGCGAGGTGCCGCAGGATGTGCAGGAATTGGCCAGGGAAATTCTGGTGCACGAACAGGAATTGCAAAACGAAGCCCAGGGCTGCGGCGAGGCAGTGGCGGGCCGCGACGATGCGGCCCCGGAGGCATGGCTCAGCGGCGTGCGGCAGGGCTCCGCTTCGCAACCGCCCGTGGCGGTATCGCAGGGACCGGCGGCTTCGTCGCTACTTTCTCCTTGGGCTTGGCTTTGGCGACGATGGCCGCTGGCGCAACGGCGGGCTGGCGGGTGGGCTTGGACGCCGCTTTCTTCTTGGCCTTTGCCGAAGTGGCATGGGCGATGGCGGCCGGGGCCGGGTCGGCGACCTCCGTCAGCGAACGCAGCGTGACTCGGAAGGCTTCGAGCGGCGCGAGGCTGGGCGCTTCGCAGGTCTCGCCATCCGCCATCGGGCCGACCTCGGTCCCGTCCACGAACACGGCCGAGACGGCCAAGCTGTGGGTCTCCGTCGCCGCGCCGCGCAGCCGCACACGCAGTCCGAGGATCGGCAGCGACATCCCGCGGCTGCCGCAGAACTGTCCGCCCTCGGCCCATGGAGAGAGCCAGCCGCGCCCCAGCACCGCCTGGTATTCGAGGTCTGCCGGAGCGAGACCGTTGCCGGGAGCCAGGCCGAAGCCCTCGATCCAGCGCTTGCTGCCGCGCTCGCCCATCCACTCGCCGAGCCGGCCGCCGACATCGCCGCGGCCATAGATGTGCGCCGCCACCTCGACCAGCTCGTCGGGTTTCGCAGCGGGCGCCATGCCGGCCGGCTTCGGGACCGCGGCTGGCTGCGGCGCAAGTTCCCCGGCGTCCTCAGTCAGCCGGATCACCTGCAGTTTCGGGGCGTCCTGCTGGGCGTCGGGGTCCTGGTAAACGGTGACGAGCACCTGGGCGGGACCGCCGGACACCCGGACCAGCGCAGCGCCGTCCTCGCCCCCCAGCCAGCCATTCGCGTTGAAGCCGCTGATGCCGACCTTGCCGCCATATCCGCCAGGCGCGGGCGCCGCGGACAGCCGGACGCCGGGCAGCCCGGTCGCCGTATCCGGCGGCACGGCGCCCGGATTGTTGAAAACGCAGAACAAGCCGGCATCCAGGGTCATGAGATGCGCGGACACCTTCAACTCAGTAATGGTCTTGGCGACGGCAGTGCTGGACATCGATCTCTCTCACGTTTCTGGACCGGCAACTGAATAGACCCGCTGCTTATACCGACATTGCAATAGCGTGCATGTGGACGCAAGCCGTTTCGGAGTAGATTCCGTTGTATCAGGCGCTGCCGAACCCGATTACCGAGAGGCCGGCGAGCCCTGCAGCGTCAACAGCGCGTCGTTCACCGCCCGAGCCGGCAGGCCCAGCGGCAGCAGCCAGCCGCGGCCGGTCGCGCGTATCCGTTCCGCCTGCGCGCCCAAGTCGAACGCCGCCGCAGCCAGCCCGGCTTGCCAGGCGCGGCTCAGGGCAAAGCACCACGTCTCCGGCCACACCGAGGGAATGAACGCGAGATGCGCCCGCTGCGCCTGGATCAACTCGGCGGCGGTGGCGTCGGCATACTCGCCGGTGACGAACACCGGGCCGGCCTCCATCAGCCGCGTGTCGTCGATAGTGAAGCCGACGACGACGAACTCCAGCGGCAATGCGCGGGCCCGGGCATCCCGCGCGCAGGCGAGCAGGATTTCGTAGCCCTTTTCTACCCCGATCGCCCCCACAACGCACACGCGGCGCAGCGGGCCGTTTGGGGCCGTCGTGACGTTGGGCAACATCCGGTCGTCCTCCCACGCCTGGGCGACGGGCCTTATTTCCGGGAAGTGCCGCCGGATGCGCGCTGCCGTGTCGGCGCTTGGGGTGACGATGCGGCGGGCCGACGCCAGGTCTGCGGCCGACCGCGCCACCAAGGCCGTGACGGCGATGTCCTCGTGCAGATTGCTGCCGAGGTCGGCGATGCAGGCCTCGCAGCCTGCGGCATCGGGCTCCCCGCAATAGCGCCGGTCGACGCTGACGAGGGCGATCCGTGGGCAAAACCAGGCGTAGTCGTGGATGAACATGTCGAACGGCAGGCGGAGCCGCCGCGCGAGGCCGAGGATCGCGTGGCCGTGGCCGAGCAGGTGATGCACCTCCACGTGCTGCGCCCGGTCGGGCCGGAGCAGCCGGGCCAAGTCCGGCACTTCCTCCGGGACGGCATAGGTCAGGTTGGGAAAGGCTCCATCGCCGACGGTGCATCGGGTGCGGTTCGGGACGCCTGGGCCGCTGGGACGCAAGATGATCGGGCGAAGCCCCACCGCCTCCAGCGCCGCGACGCGTTCGGCCACCACGCGGTCGACGCCGCCGCCGCCGCCATGGGTGATCAGGATCGCAGCACCTGCGCGCACGCGCCCGGCCGCCCAGCGGAGCGCGTCGATACGGCGGCGGGCGGGGGCGAGCGGGTCGGCCGCGACATGGGCCGCGATCAGCACGTCGTATCCCGGATGCAGCCGGTTCAGCACCGTGTGGTTGCGCCGCAGGAGGTGACTGCGCGCGGAGCCGAACGATTGCCCGCCGACATGGGCCACGAACACGCCAAGCGCCGCCACGCTGCGCCATCCGAGGTGCCGGGCGCGGAGGCACAGGTCGTTCTCCTCGCCGTAGCCCTGGGCGAAGCTGTCCTCCCGCAGCAGCCCGGCCTCATCCAGGCAGTCCCGCCGCAAATACAGGCAGAAGCCGACGCCGGTTGGGATATCGATGACCGCGCCCGCGTTCGCCTGGCACGCCAAGGCGTCCATCGCGATCGTGGCGGCAAGGCCGGGCATGGCGTTGCCGCCGGCGATGTCGGGGTAGCTGACGATGGTGCCGTCGTTCGACAGCGGGGTGGCCGTGCCGATGTCCGACGCCGAGTATGCCGCCGCCCGCAGCCGATCGAGCCAGCCCGGCGCGACCAGCGTATCGCTGTTGAGCAGCACCGCGTCCCGGGGCGCGCAGGCCCGCAGGCCGGCATTGGCGGCGGCGGGAAAGCCGCGATTTTCCGCCAGGCGGATCAGGCGGATGCGCCGGCGCCTCGCGAGCGACGCCAGCGCCGCCACAAGGTCGGGCTCCGGCGACGCGTCGTCGATCACCCAGACGCGGGCGTCGCGCGGCAGGGCGGCAAGAACGGAGTCGAGGCACGCCACCGTCTGGGAGCAGCCGCGATAAACGGGAATGACGACGTCCACTGGGCCAGGCAGCCGGGCAAGCCGCGTTGCGCCCGGCCTCGCGATGTCGGCCAGGACAGGGGCATGGGTGGGCGCCAGACCCGGATGCCGCACGGCCCGCGCCAGTGCCGCCGCGGTGCGCCACTCCAGGCCGGGGTCGACGGGACTGCCCAGCAGATGCCGGCCATCGGCGTCGAGCACCGACACTGCGCCGTCCCCGTCGATGCCGGCAGCCGACAAAACAAGGCGGCGGGGCCGCGCCAGCGGGTGGTCGAGCGCGATATCGACGGCGGCCTCGGTCAGGGCGATCGCACGGCCCTGTATGGTCAGCACCGGGTCCCGCGCGGGATCGGCCGGATGCCAGGCCCAGCCCGACAAGCCGCCGTCCTCGGCTTGCACGACGCCCTCGACCGCGATGATGGCGGCGATGGCGATGGGGCTGCCCAGGCAGGCCACACCCTCACACTCGACGCGCAGCGAATGCGTGGTCCGCCAGCCGTCCGGCAATTGGAGTCTGCGGCCGGACCACGCCGATCGCACCGGGGTGCCGTCCAGGCTGATGTCGACGCCGCGGGCGGCACCGACATGCACGACGCCGTCGCCGTCCAGCCCGCACCATCCGGGCAGTTGGGCCGAAGCCGCCACCGCAGCTGCCAGCAACTGCAGCGTAGCGGTCGGCACGCTCGATCGTAGGGCCGCCGCCGTGGCCGACGCCGCGCGTGCATCGTCTCCAAGCAGCCGGGCACAGGCCGCAAGCCCAGCCCACCCCTCGGCAAAGGCGGCGCGGCCGACCAATGTTTGGAACAACTCCGCTGCCCGGGCCAGTTCGCCGGCCTGCATCAGCCCGGCGGCGAGGGCGAAGATGACCGTGCAGTCCCTCGGCAGCATGCGATGGGCGCGCTCCAGCCAACGCAACGCCCCTGGCGCATCGCCGGCAGCGGTCGCGGCCATGCTGCGGCGCCAGGCGTCCTGCACCAGGTCCTGCCAGCGCTGGTCGCGCGTCTGCATGCGCCGTGCCTCGGCACGGACCTGCATGTCCGAGAGCAGAGCGTTGCTCACGGACGCGGCCGCCGGTTCATTGGGCGGCGACGGATCGTCCCTGCGGCTGCAGCGCCATGTCCGTTGCGGCCGGCGCGGACGTCGCGCGGTCCAATTCCGCGAGGTCCTGCGCCGCCTCGGCAACGCCGGCCTTGTGTGCGTGCTGCAGCATGATGCGCGCCTGCGCCGGGTCGGCGGGCCCAACCAGCCCGCGCGCGAGATAACGGCCGAGCATCAGCAGCGCATAGGGATGGTTCTTCTCCGCCGCCTTGCGGAACCAGCCCTGGGCGGCCACGCGGTCCGGCGGCACGTC
>CAXTJW010000265.1:0-5660 GCA_964244305.1 uncultured Acetobacteraceae bacterium | reverse complement strand
AGTTGGTCGACGCTGCGGTCCTCGGGACGCCATGGACGGCGAAGCGCCGCCTCCGACAGGCGGTCGCGCGACACCGGGCTGCCATCGGCGCGAGCGAGGGTTTCAAGTGCGGTATATTCGGCAGAAGTAAGATTAAGGCGGCGGCCGTCGGGCGTATGGACGCTTCGATGCTGCAGGTTGATCCGGATCGGTCCGACCGCGAGCGGCGCCTCGGCGTAATTTTGGGCGAGCCTGCTGCTGCTGCTGCGCACGTTGACCCGGCGATGCACGGAGCGGATGCGTGCAACCATATCCCGTAGCGACGATGGCTTAGACAAGTAGTCGTCAGCCCCGAGCTCGAGGCAGGCTACCCGCGCCGCCTCGTCCTCACTGGAAGCGAGGACGATTACCCCGCTGTCCCGCGGCTCCACGAGCTGCCCGACCAGGCTGACGCTATTCATGTCGGGGAGGCGGAGGCTGACAAGCAGGATTTCCGGCTGAAGCCTTGCCCTGAGTGCGAGGCCGCTTGCTGCGTCCCGGGCCCAGACAACCTGCATCCCTGCCTGTTCCAGCCCACCCATGACGGTACGGACTGCACCGACATCGGACTCGATAAGCAGGACTTTCGGGTCCACCAAGGTGCCTTCTGCGATCAGTGCCGATATGTCCACGATCATCTCCGGTCAATTGCTGAACCGGATATTATCACGAATTCGTGTGCAAGCGAGGGAATAGCGAACCCACGAGCGTTAATTACGCACCATATTCAACCGTGGATTATGACCCATCGTGATTGTCGCACGTTACACGTTACGAAAACGTTAAGATTTACGTGGAAATTGTACCATTTGACCGCGTTCCTCGTCGAACAGCGCGTAGCTTGGCGCCATCAGCGCCTCCCGCAGCGTGAGCACGCGCGCGGTCCCGAACAATTCCTCACATGCCTCATGGCATGCGCGCAGCCGGTAGTTCGGCACCCGCGGGACGAGGTGATGCACATGATGGTAGCCGATGTTGCCGCTGAACCAACGCAGCACGGCCGGCAGCTTGAGGAAGGAACTGCCGCGTATTGCGGCCGTGATTGCGCTCCAATCGGCGCCGCGCGCCCAATGGGCCTCCTCGAACCGGTGCTGGATGCTGAACAGCCAGACGCCGATGATGGCCGCGACCGCGATGGTCGGCACCTGGATCAGCAGCACCGGCCAAACGCCAAAAGCCAGCACCATCCCGATGACGCCGACGCCGATGACCGCGTTGGTCAAGTAGACCGCTTGCCGCTCCCGCACCCAGGCGCGCGGCGTCTCGAACGGCACGCGATAGAGTATAAGGAACACGATTGGCGGAATGATGAAATGCGCGATCACCGGATGCCGGATGGTGCGGGAGAACCAGCGCCGCGAGCGCGACATGGCCTCATATTCCTTGACGGTGAGGCAGGTCGAATAGATGTCGGTCGTCATGTCGCGCTGATCGAGGTTGTTCCACATCGAATGGTGCTGCGCATGGTGCCGGCGCCAGTTGGTGAACGGCGTCAG
The DNA here is from genome assembly GCA_964244305.1 of uncultured Acetobacteraceae bacterium. GTDB lineage: Bacteria > Pseudomonadota > Alphaproteobacteria > Acetobacterales > Acetobacteraceae > CAHJXG01. Next base: position 4,146 of record CAXTJW010000265.1, on the reverse strand, counting down.
GGTCGCGAGGCTGCAGAGCATGCCGACCACGAGATTGGCGCGGCGCGAGCGGAAGAATGCGCCGTGCCCGCAATCATGCTGGATGATGAAAAGCCGCACCACGATCCCGGCGGTCGGCAACACCAAGACGAGGCTGAGCCAGGGCGAGAATTGGTATGCGACATACATGAGCGCCAAGAGGGCCGCATAGGCCGCGCCGGTCGACGCGAGTTGCCAGATGCTGTGGGCGAGGACCGGAGCCTGGAACGTCGCCGCCTTGCGGAGCAATGACCGGCCCGGAAGCCTAGGCGCCTTGGCCTCGGGAGATGTCTCAGCAGGGTTCGCCGCAGCAAGCATCGACGCTTGCGGCGCCGGGTAAGACGCAGATGACATGGTCATTTCCTACAGAAGCGGAGAACTCGAAAGCATGCAGTAGGACGACCGCTGACGGGTGCATCGCTATGGCCGGGACATAGCACCAAACTGAGGCGCAGTTCATCAAATTCCAGGCTTCAAAGTAGGTTAATCAGCAGCGACTTCAAATATGCGCTCTCCGGCAGGCTCGGATGAACCGGGTGGTCGGGCCCGGCCGCGCCGGCATGGACGATGCGGGCCTCACGCCTCGCCCGGGCCAGCGCCGAGGTCACCTGGGCGGTGAACAGCTCGATCGGAGCGTGATGGCTGCACGACGCGACGAACAGGAAGCCGCCCGGCCGCACCAAAGGCGCTGCGAGCCGGGTCATGCGATGGTATGCGCGCAGGCCGGCATCCTGGTCTTTGCGCGACTTCGCGAACGCCGGCGGGTCGCAGATGACGATATCGAAGCGCTCGTTGGCGGCAGCGAGCGCTCCCATGATGTCGAATGCGTCGCCGCGCCGGGTCGAAACGCGGTCCTGCAGGCCATTTGCGACGGCTGCCTCGGCTGCTTGGTCCAGCGCAGGTTGGCTGCTGTCCACCAGCGTGACGGCATCGGCGCCGACGGCAGCGGCCCGCAGGCCGAACGCGCCGGTGTGGCAGAACACGTCGAGCACGCGAGCGCCGGATGCGAGGGCAGCAACCTGATCGCGGTTCGGCCGCTGGTCGAAGAAGAACCCGGTCTTCTGGCCCGACATCGGATCGACAGGGAACCGCACGCCGCCCTCTTCGGCGACCGCCTCCGCGTCCGTCCCGTGCAGCAGGCCTACCGTCTGCGGCAATCCCTCCTGCAGGCGCGCGGCGCTGTCATTGCGAGCGACGATGGCGCGGAGCGGCAGCGCCTCGAGCAGCGCGGCTGCGATCTCGGGCAGCAGCCGGTCCATGCCCGCGCTGTTGGCCTGCAGCACGGCGACGTCGCCGAAACGGTCGATGATCAGGCCGGGCAGACGATCGGCCTCGGCGTGGACCAGGCGGTGGTGCGCGCCGGGGGTGACGCGGGCACGAAGCTCGACGGCACTTGCGATGCGCGCCCGGACCCAGCCAGCGTCGATTACTGCGTCCGGATCGCGGTCGAGCAAGCGGGCGGCGATCAGGCTGTGCGGGTTGAACATGAAGGTGCCGTAGCGCCAGCCGTCGTCGCCCTCGATCCGCACCGGTGCACCGGCGGGCCAGCTTCGATGCTCCGGCCGCATCGCGATCTCGTTGCTAAATGCCCAGGGATGGCCGCCCTTCAAGCGGCGGTCCTGCTTGGGCGAGAGGCGGAGCAAGGGATGCGTCATGCCGGCCGGGTTATCAGCCCGGTCATCGCACGTAAACGCGAACCTCCCGGCCAGGGAGCGTTGCGTCGGGCCGGGCGAACAGATGCACGCGGCCGGGCGCCACGCCCTGGGCGGCGATGGCGCGGGCGACGGCGCCGGCTTCGGCACTGGATGCGCCGGCCTGTTCGTCGTCTGGCACCATGGCCACCACGTCGAAGACGACATCCGCCTTTCGCCTGCGGGCGGCGGCGACGCCTTGGCGCACCGCCTCCTGCGCGGGTTGGCCCGCCTGCACCGTGAACAGTGGCGGCGAACCCGGCGGCGGGGCTGGCGTCGCGGCGGCAACCGGCGCTGACGGAATGACCGGCACGGCCCCGGCCTTCGGGTTAAAGGTGTTCTGGTCGATGAGTGTGCAGCCCGGCAGGACCGCAAGCAAAATGAGGCCGCGGATCAATGCCGATAGTCCGGGTCTTCGCGGTCGAGCGTGCGCTTGAGGCTCTCGAGATGCAGGTGCGCCGGCTCGTCCCCGGCCTCACGCATCTGCTGTGCAGTCGCGGCGGCAACGGCGGCGGGCACCGGTTTCAATGGCCGGTCGGTCGCGAGCGCCAGGCGCTGCGCTTCGCAAGCGCGCTCAAGATAATAAAGATCGTCCCAGGCGGCTGCGATGCTGCGGCCCAGAACCATGATGCCGTGGTTGCGCATGAACGCGACATCGGCGTCGCCCATACTGGCCGCGATGCGGTCACCCTCCGTCTCGTCCAGCGCTAGGCCGTTATAGTCATCGTCCACCACGACGCGGCCCAGGAACTTCAGCGCGCTCTGCCCGGCGAAGTCCAGCGGTTCGCCCTCCAGCATCGCCAGCGCCGTCGCATTCGGCATGTGGGTGTGGAACGCTGCCCTAGCGCGCGGCAGGCGCAGATGGATGCGGGCGTGGATATAGAACGCCGTCACCTCCGGCCTGCCCACGCCCTGCACGACATTGCCGTTGAAGTCGCAAACCAGCAGCCGCGACGCCGTGACCTCGTTGAAGCCCCAGCCGTAGGGGTTGACCAGGAACAGCTCGTCCGAGCCCGGGACCATGGCGGACAGGTGGTTGCAGATGCCCTCGTGCAGGCCCAGGCGGCTGGCGGCGCGGAAGCAAGCGGCGAGATCCACCCGCGCCTGCCACACGGCCTCGCGGTCGAGCATCGTGTTGCGCAAGATGGCGGGTGCGGTCGGAAAGGCGTGCGCCATGGGATCTCCGGGGCTTGCGGGCGGGTGTTCTGGGCGCATGATGAAGGCAATTGGTTACCGCGACAACAATGCAGCCCGCGCATGAGCGCGACGAATGGAGACCCGCGCATGAGCGCCACGAACCAGCGCATCGACGGCAAGCGGCTGTGGGACAGCCTGATGGCGATGGCCGAGATCGGGGCCACGGCGAAGGGCGGCGTGCGGCGGTTGGCATTGAGCGACGTCGACCGCACCGGGCGCGACCGGTTCCGCGCGGAGTGCGAGCAGGCCGGTTTGACGGTGCGCGTCGACGCGATGGGCAACATGTTCGCGCGCCGAGCCGGGCAGGATCCGGGCCGCCTGCCGGTGCTGTTCGGCAGCCACTTGGACAGCCAGCCCTCCGGCGGCAAGTTCGATGGCGCGCTCGGGGTGATGGCCGGGCTCGAGGTCATGCGCAGCCTGAACGACCTCGGCATCACGACCGAGGCGCCGGTCGAGCTGGTGAACTGGACCGACGAGGAGGGCAGCCGCTTTGGCCACAGCCTGATGGGCTCCGGCGTATGGGCCGGCGTCTTCGAACAGGCGGCGATGGAGGCGCTGGCGGACGCCGAAGGCACGACGGTCGGCGCGGCACTGGACGGCATCGGCTACCGCGGGGCCGAGCCCGCCCGCCATTTCCCTGCCGACGCCTATTTCGAGCTGCATATCGAGCAGGGGCCGCTGCTGGAACGGGCGGCCCGGCAGGTCGGCGTCGTCACCGGCGCGCAGGCGCAGGTCTGGTTCGACGCCGTCGCCACGGGGCAGGACAGCCACGCCGGCACGACGCCCCCCAGCGCCCGGCGCGACGCGCTGGTCTGCGCCGCCCGGGTGATCGACCTCGTGGACCGCATGATGCGGGCGCGCGGCGAGGACGGGCGCGGCACCGTCGGGCGGCTGCAGGTCCTGCCCAACAGCAGCAACGTCGTGCCCGGCGAGGTCCGGTTCAGCGTCGAGTTCCGTCATCCCGACGACGCCGAGGTCGGCCGCCTCGCGGTGCAGTTCCCGCGGGAGGCCGGGTTCATCGCGCGGGACTGCGGCGTGGCGCTCGAACTGCGCGAGCTGTTCCGCATCCCCGCGCAGCCGTTCGACCCGGCCTGCGTCGACCTGGTGCGGCAGGCGGCGGCGCACCTCGGATATTCGTCCCGTGAGATCGTTTCCGGCGCCGCGCACGACGCGGTTTATGTGGCACGGCACGTGCCGACGGCGATGATCTTCACGCCCTGTAAAGACGGGCTGAGCCATA
>CAXTJW010000264.1:2335-5661 GCA_964244305.1 uncultured Acetobacteraceae bacterium | reverse complement strand
ACGACGCCGGATACGTTACCGGCCATGTCCTCGCGGCGGATGGCGGTTTCCTGGGTGCGGGGCTCGGGATGCCCTGAATTTTGCGGCGAAATCTTGGAGCGGACGACGAGGTTCGAACTCGCGACATCCAGATTGGAAATCTGACGCTCTACCAGCTGAGCTACATCCGCATTCGTGGAGGATACCAAAGCTGGCGATAGGTCGCAACGGGGCAATGACGCCGGCACAGCTCCGGGATACTAGCCTTCGTGCTGCCAAACCGGAGCGCGTTTTTGCAGGAATGCGTCGATGCCCTCATGCGCGTCGCGCTCCTGCATGTTGCGGACCATGACGGCCGAGGCATAGGCGTAGGCCTCGGCAAGCGGCATTTCGGCCTGGGTGTAGAATGCGGGCTTCCCCAGGCCGACCGTGACGGCGCTTTTGGACGCGATCTTCTGCGCCAGGGTGCGTACGGCCTCGTCCAGGCGATCATCGGGCACCGCGCGGTTGACGAGGCCGAGCGCGACCGCGCGGCTGGCGTCGACCGTCTCGCCGGTCAAAAGCATCTCCATCGCGGCTTTGCGGCCGATGACGCGGGACAGCGCGACCATGGGGGTCGAGCAGAACAGGCCGATGTCGACGCCGGGCGTCGCGAACACGGCGGTGTCGGCCGCGATCGCCAAGTCGCAGCTCGCCACCAACTGGCATCCGGCCGCGGTGGCGACGCCGTGCACCCGGGCGATCACCGGCGCGCGCAGCCCGACGATGGCGCGCATCAGCCGCGAGCATTGGGCAAACAGCGCCGCGTGCTCGCTTGGCGGCAAGCCACGCAGCTCACGCAGATCGTGCCCGGCACAGAACGCCGGTCCGGCGCCGGCGATGACGACGACGCGGACGGCAGGATCGGTCTCGATCTGCGCCAACGCGGCCTCCAGCGCCGTCATCAGCGGCACGGACAGGGCGTTGCGGGCGTGCGGCCGGTTCAGCGTGAGCCAGGCGACGCCGTCCGCATCCTGGCGCAGCAAGAGGGTTTCGTCGGACATGCGGCTGTTTCCTTCCCGGGCCCTAGCGCGCGGCCTGGCCGGTGCGCAGGAAGGCGCGCACATGCGCCAGGACCTCCTGGGGCGCCTCTTCGGCCAGATAGTGCCCGCTGTTCACGGCGGCGCCGACCACTTTGGCGTCGCAATAGGCGCTCCAGATCGCAACCGGGTCGTACCAGCCGCCGACGCTCCCCTTGCTGCCCCATAGCGCCAGCATCGGGCACCGCACCCGGCGTCCCTCGGCGCGGCTGATGCGGTCGTGCGCCAGGTCGATCGAGGCGGCGGCGCGGTAGTCCTCGCACATGCCCATGATCGCGTCGGGGTTCCGTGCCGCGGCCAGGTAATCCGCCAGCGCCTCCTCGCGGAAAAACTCCGGCGGCTTCGGCTCGCGCGACGTATGCGCGCGGAACCAGACGTCGGGCGCCGCATTGATCAGCTCCTCGGGGAACGGATGCGGCTGGGCGAACCAGAACCAATGGTAGTAGCCGAGCGCGAATGCCATGTCGGCGCGCTCGAAATGCTCGATCGTCGGCACGATGTCCATGGTCGTGAGCGACCGCACGCGGCCGGGATAGTCGATCGCCAGCCGATGCGCCACCCGCGCGCCACGGTCGTGGCTGATCACGTCGAAACGGTCGTGGCCCAGCGCGTCCATCAGCTCGGCCATGTCGCGCGCCATGGCGCCTTTGGAATAGGGCTCGTGGTTGGCGCTCGACGATGGCTTGAAGCTGCCGCCATAGCCGCGGAGGTCCGGGCAGACAACGGCATACTCCTGCGCCAATGCGGGCGCGACCGCGTGCCACATGGCATGGGTCTGCGGGTTGCCGTGCAGCAGCAGCAAGGGCGGGCCCGCACCGCCGCGGCGCAGCCGGAGCGCGCCGTCGCCCACCCGCATGGTCGTGAGTTCAAAGCCCTCGAAAAAGCCCGGCATCCCAGCCCCGCGCCTGATGGGCTAGGACATCGTACGGATCCATATCGTTTACCAGGGCTGCGCTGACGTGACCGTGCGCAGTGCATTGGCAGGGCCGCGTGCGGCTGGTATCCATTGGTTAGCGCAACGAGCACAAGGAGAGCGGGTGGCACGATTGCTTGCTGAAATTCGGCCCACCCGATGAGTGGTTCGCTGCGGGATGGTGGCGTTGTCGTCATTGGGGCAGGGGTGGCCGGACTGTCCGCCGCGCGTCGTCTGCGCCAGCAGGGCGTGCCGGTCACGGTGTTGGAGGCGGCCGCGCGGATTGGCGGGCGCGCCTTTACCGAAAACCCGGCGGCGTTGGGCGGCGCGGCCTTTGACCACGGCGCATCCTGGCTGCACGCGGCCCAGCGTAATCCGCTTGTGGCGCTCGCCGACCCCAAGGAAGACAGGCTGGTGAACTCCGACGACGAACGGACCGAGCTGCTGTTCGTCGACGACCGCCGCGCCGATGCCGCGGAGGTGGCGGCGTATGAGGCAGCCTGGGACCGGCTGGACCCGGCTGTGGCGCCGGCGCTTGCCCAGGGCCAGCCCGACCGCAGCCTCGCCGACGCGATGGCACCGATGCAGGACGACCCCTGGGCGGCGACCGTCGCGGGATGGGAGGGCGCGATCATCGCCGCCGCCGACGCGGACGTGTTGAGCGTGCGTGACTGGCGGCAGAACCGGCTCGATGGCCCCAACCTGACGGTGCAGGGCGGCCTTGGCGCTTTCGTCGCACGCCGGCTCGTGACGGAGGTCGAGCTGGCCACCCCGGTGACCGCGGTCGCCTGGGACGAAATGGGGGGCGTGCGGGTCGAGACCTCACGCGGGACCGTCCGCGCCGCGGCCTGCATCGTCACGGTGTCAACCGGCGTGCTTGCGTCCGGCGCAATCCGTTTCTCTCCGGCGCTGCCGTATGCAGTCGAAGCGGCCATCGCCGGGCTGCCCATGGGATTGCTGTCGAAGGTGGCGCTTCGGGCGGGCGGGTCCGGGCGCTTGGGGGTTGCCGAAAATGCCGGGCTCGTGCGGCAGATGCGCGCGGGCGGCTGCGCCAGCGCCTTCATCGCCTGGCCGCGCGGCGCCGACCACATCGTCGGCTTCATCGGCGGCCGTACCGCCTGGGCGCTGGCGGACGACCCTGCCGCGGCCGAGGCCTATGCCCGGTCCGAACTGCGCGCGATGCTGGGGAGCGACGCCGCGCGGCTTGCGGGCGGCGTAGTGGTGACTGGCTGGGCCACGGACCCGTTCGCGCTTGGCTCGTATGCGTATGCGCCGCCGGGCTTGGCGGGCATGCGGGGGCAACTGGAGGCGGCGTTCCCGGCCGAGCGGCTGCTGTTCGCCGGCGAGGCTTGCCG
>CAXTJW010000264.1:0-2235 GCA_964244305.1 uncultured Acetobacteraceae bacterium | reverse complement strand
TGCAGCTCCTGTAGCCGCGCCAGCAGGAAGTCCCGGAACACCGCGACGCGCTTGGAATTGCGCAGCTCCTCCGGATACACGAAGTAGACCTCGACCTTCGGCGCTTTCAAATCCGGCAGCAGCCGAACCAGCTCGTCGATCCCGTCCGTCATCCAGTCGGGCAAAACGCCGATCCCCATGCCCGAGCGTATCGCCAGCGCCATCGCCTGCAGGCTGTTGACTTCCAATAGCGCCCGGCGCGGTTGCCCGGCACGACGCCCGGCCTCCGCCAGCCAATCGATGTCGGGAACCGGCGGGCGATACTCGCCGAACAGGATGATCTTGTGGTCGTCCAACTCCTCCGCCCGCGTCGGCGTGCCGTGTTTCGCCAAATAGTCCGGATGGGCCAGGACCAGCCATTGGATCTGCATCAAATGGCGCTGCACCAGGTCCGGCTGCTTCGGCGCGTGCATGCGTATGGCGACGTCGGCCTCACGCATCGCGAGGTCGAGGTCGGCGTCGTCGAGCAGCAAGGTCATCGTGACGTCGGGATACATCTCGAGGAAGGCCTGCAGCCGCGGGGCAAGCCAGGTCGAGCCGAAACCCACCGTCGTCGTCACCTTCAGCCGCCCGGCCGGCTTCTCCTTGCTTTCCGTGAGCAGGGCCTCGGTCATCGCGAGCTTGGCGAACACCTCGCGCACCGTGCGGTTCAGGCTCTCGCCCTGCTCCGTCAGAATCAGGCCGCGGGCATGGCGGTGGAACAGCGGCACCTGCAGCGCCTCCTCCAGCGCCGAGATTTGGCGGGATACGGCGGATTGGCTGAGGTTCAGCGTTTCGCCCGCATGGGTGAAGCTGCCGGCCTCGGCAACGGCATGGAAGACCCGCAGCTTATCCCAATCCATGCCTACCCTGTTCCCCCGTCGATCCGGTCCCGATGACAGCCCTGTGCACCGGCCCGACTCGACCCGGCGCTGAACTGCAACCTAAACAGGAATACGGGCAATAGGCTATTGCGCCGCGTCCGATAGCGGAAAAACTACTCCGCAGCGAGTGCCGCCGGCTGGACCTGCAGGGTAAGGAACTTCTCCGCCTCGAGCGCCGCGATGCAGCCGGTCCCGGCGGCGGTGATCGCCTGGCGCCAGAGCTTGTCCTGCACGTCGCCGGCCGCGAACACGCCGGGGACCGAGGTCTGCGTCAGGCCGGGCTTGGTGATGACATAGCCCTCGTCGTCCAGCTCGACCTGGCCGCGGAAGATAGTGGTGTTCGGCATGTGTCCAATGGCGATGAACACGCCGTCGACCGGCAATTGGCTCAGTTCGCCAGTCCGGACGTTGCGGAGCGTGACGCCGTTCACGACTTCGGGCTGGCCGCCGGAAGTGATCTCCTCGACGGCGCTGTCCCAAACGACCTGGATTTTGGGATGCGCAAACAGGCGGCGCTGCAGGATTTTCTCGGCGCGCAGGCTGTCGCGGCGATGCACGAGCGTCACCTTATCGGCATGATGGGTCAAATAGAGCGCCTCCTCGACCGCGGTGTTGCCGCCGCCGATCACTGCCACCTGCTTGCCGCGGTAGAAAAATCCGTCGCATGTCGCGCAGGCCGACACGCCGGCGCCCTGCAGCCGCTTCTCGGACGGCAGCCCAAGCCAGCGTGCCTGCGCCCCGGTCGCGATCACGACGGTGTCGGCGAGATAAACGTCGCCCGAGTCGCCGGTGCAGCGGAACGGCCGGCGGGAGAAATCGACTTCCATCAGCAGGTCGTGGATCACCCGCGTGCCGACGTGCTCGGCCTGTTTTGCCATTTGCTCCATCAGCCATGGGCCCTGGATGGCGGTCTCGAAACCCGGGTAGTTCTCGACGTCGGTCGTGATCATCAACTGACCGCCGGGCTGCAGACCGGAGACCAATACGGGGTCGAGGCCGCCGCGCGCAGCGTAAATCGCAGCCGTGTAGCCGGCCGGCCCCGCGCCGATGATCAAAACCTGCGTGCGAATCGTCTGTGGCATAACGGCTTGGTTCCCTTGATGCACTGACAATATCGGCGGGGCGGAGCGCCATGCAAGCGACGCTAGGCCTGCAGGGTGTTCACACCGGAACATCCGTAATATTGTTGCGCGGTGAATGGGATGGCTGGTTCGATGAAGCTTGGTGACACCGAAGTTGCGGAATTAGACGAGATCGACCGGCGCATATTGTCCGAGCTGCAGATCGATGGACGCATGACCAATGTCGAGCTGGCTCGGCGCGCCGACATCAC
>CAXTJW010000263.1:0-5662 GCA_964244305.1 uncultured Acetobacteraceae bacterium | reverse complement strand
TGCCAGCGGCGCAGGCGTTCGTTCTCGGCGCGCAACCGTGCGTTGTCGGTCCGCAAATCCAGCAGGCCCTCCGCATCGCCGGCGACGTTGCGCATGGCGGCCAGCGGCCCGGCGGTCCAGGTGAAGATCGGCACCACTGCGTCGGCCAGCAGCATGCGGGCCCGCTCGGCCAGCAGCGCGTCGGCCTTGCCCAGCAGCATGAGGCCGAAAGCGGCGGCGACCAGCAGCGGCAGGGTCAGCCGAGCCAGGGATTGGCGCACGGGGATCGAGAGCCGTATCAAACTTTTTGCCTTACATTCAGGAACTTCCTGCAGGCTTCAGTGTCTCGGCTTTTAGTACATGGACGTCAGTACGTTACGTAGCCGCTTTATATCCTCAAGCGCACGTCCGGTGCCAAGCGCCACGCAGCTCAGCGGGTTCTCCGGCACCACGACCGGAAGATCGGTGGCATCGCGCAGCACCTCATCGAGACGATAGAGTAGCGCGCCCCCTCCGGTCAGCACAATTCCCTTGTCGACGATGTCGCCCGCGAGCTCCGGGGGGGTGTGCTCCAGCGCGACCTTGACCGCCTCCACGATCGCCGCGACCGGTTCGGCCAGGCTTTCGGCAATCTGGCGCTGGCCGACCCGGATCTCCCGCGGCACCCCGTTCAGCAGGTTCTGGCCTTTGACGACCCGCCACGGGCCGTCGTCGGTGCCAAAGGACGGGGCCGCGGCGCCGATGTCTATCTTGATGCGCTCGGCCGTGCTCTCGCCGATCAGCAGGCTGTGGCTGCGGCGGATGTAGTTGATGATCGCCTCGTCCATCTTGTCCCCGCCCATCCGAATGCTGCGGGAATAGACGATGCCGCCGAGCGAGATCACCGCGACCTCGGTCGTGCCGCCGCCGACATCGACGATAAGGCTGCCCGACGGCTCCGTCACCGGCAGCCCGGCGCCGATCGCGGCGGCCATCGGCTCCTCGATCAGCAGCACGCGGCGCGCACCCGCACCCTCGGCGCTCTCCTGGATCGCCCGGCGCTCCACCGCGGTGCTGCCGGACGGCACGCAAAGGATAATCAGCGGGCTGGCGAAGCCGTGGCGCTTGCCGGCCTTGCGTATGAAATGCTTGATCATTTCTTCGGCGACTTCGAAATCCGCGATGACGCCGTCGCGCAGCGGCCGGATCGCGGAGATGTTGCCGGGCGTGCGTCCCAGCATCATCTTGGCCTCCTCACCCACCGCCAGCACCTGCTTTCTGCCGCGCACGTCGGCCATCGCGACGACGCTCGGTTCATCCAGCACGATGCCGTGGCCCTTGACGTAGACCAGCGTGTTGGCGGTGCCGAGGTCGATCGCCATGTCGGCGGACATGAACCCCAGCAAACGTCCAAACATGCTAAAGCCCTCAATTTCGAGGAAATGCCGCCTTCAGGCGCGAGCCGCGGCATTAACCATGGCTTACCCTGCGCGCCCCGCCGCAGCAAGCTCCGTGTTCAACAATCGGTGATCCGCAATCTCGGCGCACTCTTGCCACATATCTGACAACAGCGGATGGTTTGTTAGATCGTGCGGTCAAGTCACGATCAGGAAGGAATAACGCGATGAAGTTTGTTTCGCAGGCAGCGTTGGTGATGAGCTTGGCGCTTGGCGTTGCGGCGTGCGGTGACCGGCCAGGCACGCGCGCCGTGACGGGCGGCCTTTTGGGCGCGGGCGGCGGCGCAGCCCTGGGGGCGGTAACTGGCGCGGGCGCCGGAACCGGCGCATTAGTCGGCGGCGGTGTCGGCGCATTGGGCGGTGCGGTCACTGCGCCCCGCCGCTGATGGGACTACTGGGAGATTTTGGGAATGTATAAACGAGTAGCGATAAGCCTGACGCTCGTAGCAGGGCTTGGCTTGTCGGCCTGCACCGACCCCTATGACCCCGGCCAACGTGCCGTCGGCGGCGGGCTGCTCGGCGCGGGTACTGGCGCGGTGGTCGGTAGTCTCGCTGGCCGCCATGGCGCGGCGATCGGCGCGCTAGTTGGCGGCGGCCTGGGCGCGGCCGGCGGCGCGGCAACGACGCCGAACCGCCCGCAAACCTACTATCAGCAACCGTACGAGCAGCCTCAATACGGCCAGCCGGTCTATCAGCCTGCGCCACAGTACTACCAGCCGCAGCCTTACGGATATTAGGAAACGTCCGGCCGGGAGCTCGGCTCCCGGCCGCAACGCCTCAGGCGGTCAGCGCCACCGGCTCGGTACGCGCGCGCTTTACCAAAAGCTTGTTGAGGGCATGGATGTAGGCGCGGGCCGACGCGACGATCGTATCGGTGTCGGCCCCCTGCCCGTCCACCATCTTGCCGCCTTCCTCGAGCCGTACCGTCGTCTTCGCCTGGGCGTCGGTTCCCTCCGTTACGGCACCGACCGAAAACAGCACCAGCCTGGCCTCATGCGGAAATAGCGTACGGATTGCATTGAAGGTTGCGTCAACCGGGCCGTCGCCGGTCGCACTCGCCTGCTGCGTGACGCCGTCGACCTCCAGTTCGAGGTCGGCACTCTGCGGCCCGCGCGACCCGGCCCGCACATCCAGGGAGACGAACCGCACCCGCTGGTTGTCGCGGCCAACCTCGTCATCCACCAGCGCCACGATATCCTCGTCGTAGACGACCTTCTTGCGGTCGGCGACGTCCTTGAACCGGCGGAACGCGTCGTTCAGCTTGTTGTCGCCGAGCTCGCCGTAGCCCATTGCTCGCAGCTTGTCGCGGAACGCGGCGCGGCCGGAGTGCTTGCCCATTACCAAAGTGCTCTTGGTCCAACCGACGCTTTCCGGCGTCATGATCTCGTAGGTCGCCGCGTTCTTCAGCACACCGTCCTGGTGAATGCCGCTCTCGTGCGCGAAGGCGTTGCGCCCGACGATCGCCTTGTTCGGCTGCACGTCGAACCCGGTGATGGTCGACAGCAGCTTCGACACCCGCAGGATGTTCGTGGTGGTGATCCCGGTCTGGTACGGCGCAGCGTCGGGCCGGGTGCGGATGGCCATCACCGTCTCCTCCAGCGCCGCGTTGCCCGCACGCTCGCCGATGCCGTTGATGGTGCATTCCACCTGGCGCACCCCGGCGCGCAACGCGGCCAGCGTGTTGGCGACCGCAAGGCCCAGGTCGTTATGATTGTGGGTGGACAGCACGACGGTGTCGGCGCCGGGCACGCGCTCCAGCAGCATGCCGAAGATGCGAGTCATATCCTCCGGCACCGCGTAGCCGACGGTGTCCGGTACGTTGATCGTCGTGGCGCCGGCCTTAATGGCAGCCTCGACGCAGCGGCATAGGAAATCCGGGTCGGTGCGGCTGCCGTCCTCGGCCGACCACTCGACGTCCTCGGCGTGCTGGCGGGCGAGCGTCACGGAATCGATGGTGAGCTGCAGCACCGCCTCCGGCTCCATGCGCAGCTTGTATTTCATGTGCAGCGGGCTGGTGCTGAGGAAGACGTGGATGCGCTTGCGCTCGGCCGGGCGCAGCGCCTCGGCGGCGCGCAGGATGTCGGCTTGGCCAGTGCGTGCGAGGCCGCAGATGACGGGACCGCGGATGTTGCGGGCGATCTCCTGCACGCTCTCGAAATCGCCGGGCGAGGCAATGGGGAAGCCAGCTTCCATGACGTCGACGCCGAGTTCGGCCAGCGCCTCCGCCATGCGCAGCTTCTCGGCGAGGTTCATGGAGAAGCCCGGCGATTGCTCGCCGTCGCGCAAGGTGGTGTCGAAGATGATGACGCGGTCGTCCGGCATGACGCCGAAACTTGGGTGGTTGATGGCCATGGGTGGTGTCCTCGAAATGCGTGCAGACATGCTCTCAGGGCGTATCCCCTAAGCGGTGCCGGCACAGATCAGCCCGGCGAGGCGCCTAGGGGCGGATAAGTCGAAGGAGGAGGACGAAACCGAGAAGGCGCGTAACGTAACGCAGCGCGGAAAGGAGCGCTTGGGCCAGCACCTGCATGGATAACGACGACAGCACCGGTGAAAGCTAACCCGCTCGCCCTTTGGGGGCAAGCGGGGCGCGGCCATTAAATGTCAGCGTAGCAATGGGTCTCGGCAGCGGCGCCAGGGTTGGTGACGGCGCCGAGATGGGCCGGGCCGACGGTCTGGGCGAATTTCCAGATCGCGCCGCTGTTGTAATCGGTTCCACGCGGCGTCCAGGCTGCGCGGCGCTCGGCGAGCTCGGCGTCGGACAGCAAGACTTCCATCGTGCCTTCGGTCGCGTCCATGCGGATGCGGTCGCCGTTTCGCAGCAGGGCGATCGGGCCGCCGACCGCCGCCTCCGGCCCGACATGGCCGACGCAAAAGCCGCGGGTCGCCCCCGAGAAGCGTCCGTCGGTGATCAGCGCCACCTTATCGCCCATGCCCTGGCCATAGATGGCGCTGGTGGTGGACAGCATCTCACGCATCCCGGGTCCGCCCTTCGGCCCCTCGTAGCGCACGACGATGACGTCGCCGGCCTTGTAGGCGCGGTCCTGCACGGCCTGGAACGCTTCTTCTTCGCTGTCGAAACACAGCGCAGTGCCTTCGAATTGCAGCTTTTCCATGCCGGCCACCTTCACGATGGCGCCGTCAGGGGCGAGGTTGCCGCGCAGGCCGACCACGCCGCCAGTCGCGGAGATCGGGCGCGACACCGGATAGATCACATCCTGGTCGGTGGGGAACACGACATCGGCCAGGTTCTCCGCCAGCGTCTTGCCCGTCACGGTGATGCAGTCGCCGTGCAGCAGGCCGCCGTCCATCAGCGCCTTCAGGATGACCGGGATGCCGCCGACGCGGTGCACGTCGAGCGCCACGTATTTTCCGCCGGGCTTCAGGTCGGCGATGTAGGGCGTGCGGCGCATGATGTTGACCACGTCGTCCATGGTGAAGCGGATACCGGCCTCGTTCGCCATCGCCGGCAGGTGCAGCCCGGCGTTCGTCGAGCCGCCGGTGGCCGCCACGACAACGGCCGCGTTCTCCAGTGCCTTGAGGGTCACGATGTCCCGGGGACGCAACCCGCTCTCGATCAACCTGACCACGGCGCGGCCAGACTCGACGGCCCAGCGGTCACGGTCCTCATACGGCGCCGGCGAACCCGCCGAGCCCGGCACGGCGAGCCCGATCGCCTCGCTGACCATTGCCATTGTATTTGCGGTAAATTGCCCGCCGCACGCTCCGGCCGAGGGGCACGCGACGCATTCCAGTTCATGCAGGTCGGCATCGGACATGTTGCCGGCGGCGTGCTGGCCGACGGCCTCGAACACATCCACGACCGTCACGTCGCGTCCCTTGTAGCTGCCGGGCAGGATCGAGCCGCCATACATGAACACGCTGGGAATGTTCAGCCGCAGCATGGCCATCATCATGCCGGGCAGCGACTTGTCGCAGCCGGCCAGGCCGACCAGCGCATCGTAGCAATGGCCGCGGACGGTGAGTTCCACACTGTCGGCGATGACATCGCGCGACACTAAGGAGGACTTCATGCCCTGGTGGCCCATGGCGATGCCGTCCGTCACGGTGATGGTGGTGAACTCGCGCGGCGTGGCGCCAGCCTCAGCCACCCCGCGCTTCACCGACTGCGCCTGGCGGCTGAGCGCGATGTTGCAGGGCGCGGCCTCGTTCCAGCAGGTGGCGACGCCGACGAAGGGCTGGTTGATCTCGTCCTCCGTCAGGCCCATCGCGTAGTAGTAGCTGCG
>CAXTJW010000262.1:3256-5671 GCA_964244305.1 uncultured Acetobacteraceae bacterium | reverse complement strand
GGCTGGTCTTCGGCTCAACCAGCCTGGAGCACGGGCGCCCGGCGGTGCTTCGTCGCAGCCTCATACGCGTAGGCATACCCGAGCAGGTCCGCCTCGCTCCACATGCGGCCAACGAGGACCAGCCCGAACGGCGCGCCAGCGGCATAATATCCGGCCGGGATCGTCACCGCCGGCAACCCGGCGATGTTGATCTCGCTGACCGTGGTCTCGTGGATCGGCTCGGTCCCGTGCAGCGGCGGCAGCGCCGATCGCATCTGCGGGAACACCAGCGCGTCCAGCCGCTCCCGCACGAACACGGCGTTGAAGATCTCCAGGTAGGCTTCTTTCAGCGCGATGAACTCCGAGATGTCCGGCGGACGCCCGGGGTCGGCGAGGCAGGCGGCGAACTGCGGCAAATTGGGCATGAAGCCCAGCACGCCCGACGGGGCGAAGGCGTCCTCCTTCGCGGTGGCCTTGGCGAACTCGGCAAAATTGCGCAGGGCTACGTCGGGACCCATGCGCTCGAGGTATTTCTGCATGTCATAGGGCACGGATTCGAGCCCGCGCGCGTCGAATTCCTCCAGCGGCGGGGTCGGCTGGCGCAGCGCCGCGAAGCCAGAGCCGAGGAAGGGGTCCTCGACCAGCACGGCACCCTGCGCTTCCAGCTCGCTTTTGGCCCGGTCGTACAGGCTCGCCGCCTCCGTCGTGAGCGGCAAGTCGCGCCAGCCCGGGCCATACAGCCCGATCCGCTTGCCACGCAGCGCGTCCGTATGGAGGCGCGAGGCATAGCCGCCCTTCGGCCGGTGGCCGACGCCGGCGATGGTCTTCGGGTCCTCCGCGCTGTAGCCCGCCAGCACGTCGAGCGTGAGCGCCGCGTCCCGCACGCAGCGGGCGATCGGCCCCACCACGTCGCGGTTGGCAGACAGCGGCATGACGCCCGCGTTCGGCACCAGGGCGAAGCTCGGCTTGATCCCCACCAGCGCCTGCGCGGAGGCCGGGTTCTGGATCGAGCCGCCGGTTTCCTCCGCTAGGCCCAGCACGGCCATGCTGGCGGCGACGGCGGTCGCGGTGCCGGCGCTGCTGCCGCCGGGCAGGAACTCGCGCCCGGCGGCGTTGTAGGTCGGCCCGGCCCAACTGCCGTTGGCGTGGCTGCCGGTGTGGCTGAGGATCGGGACGTTGGTCTTACCCAGGATGACGGCGCCGGCCGCACGCATCCGCGCGACGACGGGGGCGTCGGTGCCGGGCATCAGGTCCACCCCGCCCGTCTTGCTATACAGCAGCGACCAGCCGGCGGTGGTCGGGAAGCCGACCATGTCCATCGGGTCCTTCACCACGACGGGCACCCCCGCGAACGGGCCGAGCGCCTCGCCGGCGGCCCGGCGGCGGTCGATCGCCCGCGCGTCGGCCAGCGCATCCGGATTGAGGAAGATGATGGCGTTGTAGTGCGGGTTATGTTCGGCGATCCGGTCGAGGAATGCCTGGGTCAAGGCCTCGGACGTGATGGTGCCGTTGGCGAAGGCGGCCTGCGCCTGCTCCAGGGTCAGCTCGACGATGTCGATTGCTGCGGGATGTCCGGTAGGCGGTGCGTCATTCATTGTGGAGAACTCCGATCCTGGTTGAACGGTAAATTACATCGAAGCGCGGAGCGCCCGGCCGCATCCGCCTCGGCCTACACGAACGGGCAGATCGAGCCCTCTGCCGGGACCGCCTTACTCACCGCACCACTGAGCCGGCCCGTGCGCCCACCGCGCCACGATCGAGAACGTATTCTAGTCATACCGTCATGTGCCTCTCGATGCGCGCCGCAGCGCCGGTGTCGCTGCATTCGCCCTGCTCGACGACCTCGCCGGAGGTGAGCACGGCGAAGCGGTCGGCGACGGCCAGCGCGAATGCGACGTTCTGCTCCACCAGCAGCATCGCCGTGCCGTGCATCCGCCGCTCCTCCGCGAGCACGCCCGCCAGCCGGTCGACGACCGAAGGCTGCAGCCCCTCCGAGATTTCGTCCACCAGCATGAGGCGCGGCCGGGCCATGATGGCGCGGGAGATCAGCAGCATCTTCTGCTCCCCGCCTGAGAGGGTGCCGGCTTTCTGGCCCAACCGCTGCAGCAGCACCGGGAAGTGCGGCTCGACCAAAGCCAGGCGCTCGCGGAACAGCCGGTCCTCCGGCACGCCGAGCCGCAGGTTCTCGCCTACCGTCAGGTCGGCGAACAGGGCCTGTTCTTGCGCGACGTAGCACAGCGCGCGCCGGGCGATGCGGTAGGGCGCCATGCCGGCCAGCATCTGACCGTCGAACTGCACGCCCCCCGCCCGGGGCTGGACGAAGCCCGCCGCCGTGCGCAGCAGCGTCGTCTTGCCGACGCCGTTGCGGCCAAGCAGCGCCACGACCTCGCCGGCCCCCACGCTGAGCGAGACGTCGCGCAGCACCATCGTCGCGCC